>DASPIB010000007.1 GCA_035629335.1 Verrucomicrobiia bacterium | reverse complement strand
CTGGCAGCGATAGCTGTGTTATTGGTGGGTTGGGCAATATGGTTACAGATTATGCCTCATCCTTTGGGGGATAAGTTGGAGTATGTAGGGAAAGAGGATTATGGGAGTTGGTTGCCTTTGAGTAGTACGAGGCCGGCGAGTGAATATTTCTATGCGACGAATTTAAGTAAGGAGGAGGTTCCCAATTATTTTAGAGGTGCGAGGCTAGAACGCCCAATTGAGGTTGCAGGTTCAGATTATAGGATTTGGCTCGGGAAAGACAACACCACAATTCTTTTACGATATTATCAAGATGAACTCATACTCAAAAAGTACTCTCAAGGTAAAAAAGGGGTCATAGGAATAAGCAGTCTCAAGTATGATAGCCTGAAAGATGCGCTTAACGAATGAGTCGTTGAACGATGGCACTCTCCGTAGCAGACAAAAGATTTTATTCACTACTTATTGCCACAATCATACCACCACCTACTAATTGACCATGTACCCAGAATAAGCTGGCTCCTCGCTGACTGCATCAACGGAGAGCCAAGGTAAAGCCTAGCCGCACATTACTCGGCTAGACTATTCGTACGAAAAACGCCTGCCCTTAATCTCTTCATCCGTAGTAGGCTGAACGATCAAGCCCGAAGCGAGCCGTTTGTCAGTGATACCTAATGTTCGATGAACGCCCTGTGGACTCACTTCACTATTGATGACGTAGCCTACGCCTCCCTCCTGAAAAGGGACCGGCCTTGAATCATCACGCACACGACCATAGGTCCACGTCTTTCCCCTGTCCTCGCTGTACTTAATGACTTCGCCACGATATTTGGCAAGCTGTTCAACGGACGTAATGTCAGTCATGGCCCCTCATCTTGTTGGATGACCGTGTAATATAATACCATACATTATAGGTCACTACACCGTGACAATATTGACAGATCTATCTAATATTATTATAATTGTATAATCCCATTGCCTTTCTCGGCATTGGCAGCACCGTCATAACTCCTCTTGGAGGACTGCATGTCCGTTACTTCACATGACCCCGACACCGCTAGGTTCTTTTTCGCGGCAGTCTCTGATGTGGCTTACGGCGGGAGTGTTCTCTACCGTTCGGATCAGAGCCGGGTCGAAACGACCTATCGCGGGCCGTTCCATGCTTTCCCCAATGCTGCGGAAGCGCCCGAAGTAGGTTTTTCCGACCTTCAGTTCGGTGCTTTCTACTGGGAGTGTGCGTCACTTCCGCCTGGTCGCTATTGGCACATCAACCAGAGTGTATCCGATGGAACGCTGGACCTGGTAGAGATTAGCAGATCCGGCCAGGGCAGGATTCGAATGGTTGCCTGGATTTACTCCGAAACGCACCTCAGCGACGTACTCCGAAAGCTGGGAAGCGACAATGTGCCGCTCTGGGTGCAGGAGCGTTTTTTGGGTAGCATGATTACACAAGGATTCGCCGAGCTAGTAGAGCTGTCTGGGCGAGCGCCGATCGATAGCCTTTACTCAGGCTGTTTTACCCAGCTTTCGCAGGAAGGTACGTGGCTATATAGTGACGGCAAGCGAACGATTTTCGTCGACTTGATCGAGGGTGGCATTAGCGATAACATCGCCCTGCCTCGTCGTACCAAGAAGGCACTTCGGACGCCACCAGCACACCGAACCCAGCGACAGCATCGTCTCATCGCGCGCATCAAGCCTGGCCCACTGCAGCACTGGAGCGGTGGTTTCCGTGTAAACGATTCGCTCGAGCTAGTGCCGTTTGACGACGACCTGCAGGCCACACTCAACCAGATGTCAGCCCTGTTCGATGGGCAAAAGCTGATTGATCCCGATAACTTCTTCGGTGGCATCAAATACGTCATTCTCAGTCAGCTGCTGGTTCGTGGCCGTCTCTCGTACGCAGCGGCCTACGAACAAGCGGCAGAATTGATTGGGTGTGATCATCGACTCAGAATGCCGGTAGGAAGCTATCGGTACGATCTGGTGTTTCACGAGGCCTGGGAGGATATCGCCTTTGAGGTTCGCCGTGCGGCGGCTACTCAAGTAGTCTAACCTACAGTTTTGACGGTGAGGTCCCCGCTGCATTTCGGCGGGGCCTCTTCATGTCTGGACTTTTTTGTTAAGAGCTCTCTAGTTTAGCATGCACTGCGAGCAGCCTCGTTTTAAAAGCTCGATGGGCGTCATCCAGCCCAAGCACATGCAACGCGCCAACTAATACAAACAGGTTATCGATTTGCTTGCTCGTAGGCCGCAGTTCAGCCGCCCGAAACCGAGCATCAATCAGCGCTAGTAGCCAGCGGGCATCAGTTTCTTTAATTGGTGCAGCTTTTGGCGCCGCTGTTACCCCACCCGAGCGTATCACCTCGAGTGAGCGCGCTGAATTATCTCGTTTACGCAAGAACCCTCTAGCGATCAGCCCATCGATGTGCGTCGCCACCGTTGATACCGATTTATACCGCAGCGCATTCATAATTTCACGGTAGCTTGGCCCGTAGCCGTTGGTTTTTATAAAGCCATCAATAAATTGCAGCAGTTCATGCTGCTTTTTGGTTGGTCGATTCTTGTCCATACTCCCCTCCTTTTGCACTGGCAAGGGCGATTGCTGCCAGCCCCCACCACAACAAACTTATCGTGTCATCCGCCCAAACAGGTAGAAAAATACCAATCACCGCCAGGCCCACGCCGCTCGCACATAACCCTAATGCCAGCCAGTCGTGCCGCTGTCGGTATAACCGCCAGATCACCATACCAAAAATCATCAAGAACAACCCCACACCTAGCCAGCCCGATTCGTGGGCCACAAATAAGTAATGGTTCTCAATAATTACCGGCTCATCGGTGAATAGTGATGCCGAACCGGTCGAACCTGGCCCAGCGCCCAGCGGCTGCTGAATCATGCGGCGAAGGCCATCAGCCAGCGATTCAATATGACCTTCGTTAGAGCTAATTGGGCTCTTCCCTTCTGGGTCTTCATGTAAAATGACGTGCTGCACAAACGACGTCTCGCGGGCAGCAAAAATTCCTAAGGCAAGCACCGCTAACGTACCCGCCATTACCGCTAAAGCCCGGAACGCCGTTTTTCGCGGCAGCGATAGTAGCAACAAACTGCCGAGTGCCACCACTGCTGCCACCAAAGCACTTCGGGCATAACTAGCATAAATAATACATACACTTGCTACGAGCGTCACCATAAACCAGGTTCTTCGGGTAGTTGATGCAAAAAATTGTCGGGCTTTTATACCCGCCGCCGCCAGCAAGCTCATCACCATCACCCCAAAGGCCCCCAGTGGGTTAGGGCCGCGGAAGGTGCCGTTTATCCGGATGTAATCGGGGTTGTTGTCTACCGTTAAATACGGCGCAATGGTTGCTTTGCTATAGCCGATATAAGCGAGAATATCTTTTGGTAAGACAAAAATTTGCAGCACCGCAAAACCGAGCGATAGCGTCGATACCCCAAATGCCACCCATAAAAAGCGCTGCCGCCAGGCTAAACTCCAGCGTACGGCAATATATACCAGCACGAAAAACAGCAAATAACGCAGATCAATCGCCAGGCCAGCCAGTAGCGCCGCCGGAGGTGGCTGAAAAATCGGCAGCAACAACAAGTGTAAACCTGCGTAGCCAGTGATCAGTAAGAACAGCTTGTCTCGGCGTAATTCCTGGTGTAACTTATGGCGAACAACCAGCCACAGCCCTATCAAAAAAAGAAAGAATAAAATAATCTCTTTCCACGATTTTATGAGCAATTCTTGTTCGGGAAATAACATGCCTAGCCACACACTAAGCGGCGCGTGCATCAACACACCGCCAAACACCAGGGCGAGCAGCCCGGCATATAAAGAGAAAAGTTTGTTTTGCATAAGTAGTATCTACAAGTGTACCGCCGATAGTCGGATTTATCAAAAAAGTACTTGCCAGATGAAGGGTACGGGGTATATGATGACGGCACTTTCAAATTTAAACAGGAGTACCTCTGATGACAGAGAGTCTATTTCGTGCGGATCAAACAACCGATTACGCCGCCAAAGAAGGTGGCCCGGTAATTGTGGTGGCCATTGCCTTCGTGCTGGCGCTTGGCGGCTTAACAGCGGCGGCAATTTTCTTGTGCGGCTGGAACCGCATTCGAAACGTCAGCATTAACTGGTTCAATGGCACTGCCACTATTGTATGCCGCTAAACCAGCAACTGGTTGCAGCCTGTCCACTTCTCCTCCCCCGGGACAGGCTGCAGCTGCACCCTTCTATCACCTTAACTGAAAACTATTTTCTTGATACCGAACTTGGCGCCCAGCATCAGTATCATGCCAGTGGCCGTTATGTTCTGCGGTTACTGCAAAATGGCATTGAGTTCTCAGTTTTGCAGCAAAGAACCAAGCGGCGCGGCATCTCGGACAGTCAGTTATTAGAACTATTAGGATTTCTTAACAAAACCGGTCTGCTCGTACGCCATTCGGGAGTTTTTGATAACCTCTTACGAGGGGGTATTTATGCGCGAGACGTGTTATTAGGCGTACGGCATGCTCGGTTTGGGCGGCGCACCAGTGCCACGCCCACCAAGCTGCTTATCGAATGTATTCGTACCACAAGATTAGTTGCAGGAATCGCAACACTTTACTCTCTCCTGCTCTTTGGCGTGCTTGATAATCCACTGCCAGCTTTAACCCCGCTCCTAGCAATTTGTATTGTCATTTTCAGTATCTACCTGCACGAACTATGTCATATACTAATAGTACGTCGACATACGCAGCAGCTAATTATTGCGCGTGGCGGCAGTAGTCTTGGCGTTATACATAAAAAGCTACCTCATAAAGCCGAGTTACTTTCTGCGGCGGCCGGGCCGCTTGGCACCCTGTTGTTTTGCTCTATGCTATCGCTGTTATTATGGCTTTACGGATCAGTACTGCTCGCGGGAGTGTCGCTGGCTATCGGCCTAGTGCACCTGGGAAGTTTTCTCCCTCACTATAGCGACGGCGCAATTTTATTTAGAAACCTAAGAAAGAAAGTATCATGACTAAAGCGGCAATCTCAATTTCCCACCTACTTATTGCCAGAAGCAAGGATTTTAACCTATCGATCGACCAACTGACGATAAATCACGGCGGTATTGTCTGCGTAGTAGGGCCAAACGGCAGTGGCAAAACTACCTTGATTGAATGCGCCGTGGGCTTACTCTCACCACAAAAAGGTAGCTTACTACTTGAAGGACAGGCTATTACCCATAACTTAAAGCCATTGAAGACGAAGCTCGGATACATTCCTGATGACGAAGCGTGGTTTATTAAAGAATTAACTGCGCGGGAATATTTTGAAGTATTGGTGCATATTTATCGTGAAGCAGGCGTCCGAGCAGACATGCAGCGAAACAGCGCTCGGCTAGCCGAACAGCTTAATTTTACCCAGTTCGAAACACCGCTCGAACACTTGAGCCATGGCAACAAAAAGAAAGTACAAATTATTGCAGGTTTGATGCACGAGCCGCCGGTGATTATAATTGACGAGCTGCGCAATGGCCTGGATCCGTTGGCAATTATCGCGGCCGAAAAAATCATCACCGAGCGCGCACAAGCTGGTGCCGCTATCCTCGCAGCAACTCACGATTTGTGGTGGGCCGAACGTATGGCCCAACAAATTGCCATTCTAATTAACGGTCGCTTGCAGCTATTTGATACGGTGAAAAACGTTGTCAAGCAGCACGGCTCGTTAGAAGCTATGTTCATAAAAATGACTAACACCAGCTCGCAATGAACCTCTACCTCGCTTCTATAATCGCTACCTTTGGCCGTCGTTATCTGTGGCGGCTATTAGGGTTGGTTGCGAGTGCTGGCTGCATGGGATTAATTGGCTTTTTAGCTGTAAAAGATATGCCTATCATGAGCCCCGAGCCAGTTTGGCCCTTGATAGCTAGTGGCGCATTTGCTACCCAATGCTTAATACTGCTGACTTTAGTTGCGGCCAGCGGTGTGCTAAAAGAAAACCGCGACACCGTCATTCGACTACTCCATGTGCTCCCAACCAATAAGTGGCAGAAGTGGGCGGTCCGACTATTCCCGAGCGTCGTCATGGGCCTGTTGATGCTTATCTGTATTGCGCCAGTACTGCTAGTAGTGCTGGGTAATTTTGGCATTTCACCGCTGTTTAGTATCGTGGCGCTAATACTTGGGCTTTTAAGTGCCCTCGGTCTTTACACAGCCCTGCCCCATAAATATTTCTATATCCATATTATGCTTGGTATCGGCGCAGTCTGGGGTCAGTTCTCGCTTGTTCAAACCTTAACTAATCTCACGCTTGCCGAACCGGTACGGCTGCAATCACTCATATGGTTTTGTGCCTTGCAAGTAGTACTAGTGACAGCCTTGTTTTATAGCAGTACCTACACAACAATCTATACCCCTGTTTCGCGTCAATTTAGTCAAACTTTTGGGCGATTCCTTCCGCGCGGTGCTTGGTTGATCAAAAAAGTACTCCGGGCTTCAAATACGAAAGCCAGCTTACTTGCTGCCTTTGGCATAAGCCTGGTGGTGGCCTACATCAGCAGTCGGCAAGGCCACACTGACCCTGGCTTACTTACTTTTGTAGCTGCCTTCATGATTGCCGCCGTCTGTTCGGATATCCGCTCGAGCGCACGCCGCAATTTACCGGCTGAAATAACGGCGCTAAAGGGCACCAGCTATTTTGTCGTCACCCAATTGTTAAGCGTGGTACCTTTATGCGCGCTGGTGGTTTCACCCCTTATTATTACCGTCGTACCGCAGCTACCACTACTTGAAAGTATTGCCTTTATTACGCAGTTGCTTCTTAGTACGGCAATTGGGCTGTTCGCTGGCACCCTGATTATGCCACAAAAGCGGGATATTGCCGGGCAATTTTTAGCTGCCTTACTCTGTATTGTTTTGCTGTACGCATTGCCTGAATTTACTTTTATCGCCTCCTTCGACATTACTACCCGAATGATCAGCGACCTCGTATGGTACGCGGCACTGGCAGCTGCCAGTTTTTACCTTGAGAGAAAACGTAATAATTATACATGGAAAGGATGAACTCTATGTTTGAACGACGCAACAATATATATGTCAAAGCTATTGGCTTAAGCTTATTGGGCGGGGCACTGCTGTGGCTGCTGCTGGTTATTCTTACGGCGGCCAGTGCCGATAAGAATCCCTCGCTACCGCATGTTGATCACGTGACGCTCGGTCCACTCCTGCTAGCAACCATCACTCGTGCCGTCGCCGCAGGCGGAACCACGGTCACTTTCGGTGTCGAGATCGGCTCGCTCTTCTTCTTTTTAGCAGCACTAGTGATTGGGGTGGTGATCAGTATTATTCTTTCGCGACACTCGCAGTAAAACGCTATCCTCAGCGGTACTTCTTGCTTTCTAGTCGTTCCTGCGTGCAAAATATTCCTCTGTTTCGCGCATAAAAATTTCCGCTGTTTTTGGCCCGATACCGTACAATTTCTGTAGGCGTTTAGAGAGTTCTTCTTCGTTAGCGCTGCTTTCAAGCAGTAAATACAGTGATCCATCGTATTGATTCACCAGTTGCTCAAGACAGGTGCGTAACGCCTTGGTCATCACGTGCTGGTATCTGGTGTAGCCACCGCTATGAAACAGGCTTACCAGCTGTCGATCAGACAACTGAAGAATCGCCCAAGGAACATCGAGCTTGCGCGCTATAAATAACTTCCAGGTCTTTACCGCCACCGATGGTTGAATTGGCTTACCCAGCAAGAAGGTTAACAAAAACCAGCGAAACATATCGTCTTCAGAAGCTAATACGTCTAGATCGAAATCAGCTGCGTGGTGCTGGGGTTTATTACGCCGCGCTTTCGCTGAAATATTCTGTTTCTTTATGGCCATCTTCTTCTTAGTATACGCCGAATTACCCGAAGAGTTTCGTTGTGTCCTCACTTATTCGTATTTCTTTAACTCCTTGTTAGGTAGCAGCGTGCAAGAAACAACTTCATGTCACAGTCATGCCTCTTATCTAATTGTCTATTTTTCAGCATCTCTCTACTTTTATGGTATGCTATACCAGTTCCTGCAGTGCAGTATTAAGGAGGGTTCATGGCTACAATCAATCAACGCGATGCCGGCACTTTCATCAAGAACCTGAGACACAGTTTTGATTTGACTATTGTTGGACATATGCTTGTTCCGAGTACTGATCCTGCAGACCGCAGGTCGGTGCTAGTGGTTGATAATAGCAATAGCCCTGTGCCACGCGATAATGTCCTCAGGCTGGTACACAATGCCTTTCTAGATCAGCAAATTGCGGTGCCGCCTTTTGAATCAGAGCCATTCTCGGAACTGCTGACTGTTGAGGAATGGGGACTGCTGCTTTTCGTGCGCAAACTACGGCTTGTCCATGCACACACAGATCACCACGTTTATACTTGGGGTGAACGTCCCGAGTAACTCACTGCCTGGGCGCGCTTTATATCTGCGCCCAGTTGTAAAAAAGTAGCCGGGTCGGGGTGCTGCTCTGCAAGCTTAAGTCCGCCGAACAAAAACTGTACGAGTTGCTCTCAGCGCACTCCAGAAGTTCCGGACGAACCCCTAATTGCATCTTACTTCGACATTTAGCCTCCCTCAATACTAAGACCTCTGACCATCACCGAATAGCCCCCGCCCTCTCAATGAGTATCTTCGAGAAGGCGGGAATTTTACTACTTTAACATGATCACTCTTATTGTACTAAGTACAGCGGCATGGAAACGACGATCAATTAAGTTATCTGCCAGCTGGGCTAAATATCATTGCAAATCTTGAAGTCCGCATGTGCCGCATTGGCAAGCACTATAAAATTAGGACTTGACGGAGAATAAAGAACTTCGATAGTCCCCTGCTTTGCTTGAGTGTACAAACTAATACGCTCTTTTTGAGTACCGCCATGTATGCGTATACTACTTAGGTTGTCTTTTCCATCCACTTGCGTGTTTACCATCAGATAGAGGGTGGTGGCCCTTGTGACGTCATTCGTCGGGTATTCGCGCATTGTGTAACGTCCACCGTTAGAATCATAAGCTAAGGAAATGTTATTCACCCTCGCTCGCGTGATTTTACCTTCTGAGCGGACTTTTTCACAGTTCGCTTGCATCTCTAGAGCCCTGCCGACTTCCGAGTTTAGGGAGATTGCAAGAACAATAATAGCGATACCGGTAACTGTGTATTTAACTAAGTTGAATAATTTACGCGATAGTGATGGTCCACTCTGCCAGTCCGCCAGTATTCGATCTACATCACTTCGATCCTTTTCTTGCACGATCTGCTGATTTGCAACCGCGTCACGGATACTGACAAGAATATCCTGGAAATGATGGCGATGGAACTTATTACCATATAACTCAAGTTGATTTCCTTGAATATCTTTGAGGAAAATTTTATATGGCCGCCGTGTGCTTTTCGTAAGCACAGGCGCTGGCTCAACGGAAACAAGTTGTGATAGGTCAATACTAACGCGGCGCCCGATACGCGTTTGTGTGAGTAATTGTCCTGTGAGCGTCAGGCGCTCATAAACACCCAACAATACAAGGATCCAAATAATATCACCTACTGTAAGAAGCACAAGAAAACCAATCTCTAGGTTCTCTATATTTGGCCACATACCCTTTAGTGCCCACCCGACTATTGAGAGGATAGCAGCGAGGATTGCCCCTATTACTGCCAGCCAAGTCCAAGACGTATAGCTTACTGCAGTTTTACTGACGTTATTTTTGTTCATATGATTATCTACTAAAGTATTGTTACAGCTCTAAGGCGTTAGTCTACCGCAAAAGACAATATTGGTGTTACTAGAATTATACTACTCAGAAGACGTCAAGCATAGTAAAGAATTCGTATGTTAATTTAGAAAAAAGAATCAGATTATTTTCAAGTAAGATAATGGTCAAATAATTGATATTCAAATAATCCGCCAGAACATAGGAAGAGCAGTTTTATGTCCCGTACATAGTACTGTTTGAGACCAGCTTATCCGTTTAGTCCTTGATCTTTGCTGGATTTTGGCAGTAGTTGGGGCGACATATCCGTAAAAGCTCTACTAGCTTATCGTAAGAGACAGCCACAACTTCTCCTTTAGTCGCAGAGTCATCCTCAATTAATACTACTACCCTGAATTACGCAGCGTTCAAATTTGATTTCGTACACACTCTTATATAAATTACTTCATCAATTACAGCTAAGACAGCACTGTTACTTGACTAATGCGTAATTATTTTGTATGATATTTTAAACTCGAGTGTAAATAGACAGCGAGTATACCTTCTCTGCTCACACGACAGGTTCAGGAGTAGTCATGTACCATGCTTTGGTCCGTCGCGGCGATGAATGGGTGTCATTCGGGGTTCACGTACCGTCAACGCAATGGACGGCCGCCTTTAGTACGCTTCAGGCCGTGTTTGGCGCAGACAGTACAGCTTACACGTACCTTTCCGATGCAAGTGTCGTGCAAAATATGGCGGCATTGAAGGACTGGATGGAGGAAGATGTCAAGCTTGCAAACCAAGTGCAGGCAGGTTTTGACAGTGGTCAAGTAATTGACCAGTCGAACAATAACCCGTTGGCGCATGGTATCTCACAACTTCGAGCTCCTTAATCAAAGGTAACCTCATGCAATAGGCTCGTCCTAGATCCTACACATTTGTCAGCGTGAACGACTCACGCGAAACCTTGGCCGTCAGTGGATTGCGAAAGCAACACCACGGGCCTTTTTAATAGTCTTGCAATTATTCCAAACTGCAAGCTATGAGTAGTGGCAAGATGGAGATCTCTCCGCTGCCTTTTTAGCGTATTTATTTTGAACAAAATTAAACGGGCAGTGCAGAGAATAATCTCGTGCACTGCCCTACTTCAGCTATCGGCCGAGGTATTACTGAAGCTTGCTCAGTGTAGCTCGAAGATCACTACAGTACGCGCATTTAGCGTTAAGGAGTGACGGAAGCTTCGCCAAGTACTCTCGATACTGCCGATTAAACGCCGGGATAGTAAAGGCACCATAAATTGCTGACGATCGTTTCCGATCGTATTCCGGCAACTGGGGAACCATGCCTGGAAGAAGGTGTGGAAGCCAGTTTGCGCTGCGCATGACAGGCGCAGGTGCAACGATCTGTACATCGCGTTCCAGTCGCACCTTAATACTTTCACGCTCATGCGGCTCCACCACTAGATAGCCATGACCTCGCCCTCCAATTTCAATTTGCGAACAAGCTCCGCGCGTATGCACGTGGGTCTTCGGATCGAGCCATCCAGCGTTACCGACGGCATTAAAGGAACAGCCTTCCAACAAGATAACCGCACCACTGATGCTTCGCTTTACTTTGAGCGAAGCGTTTGGGCCCTTAAGGTTGATGTTCGAGTCTGGCTTCACATGACCGTTAATCTGTACTCTCAGATTTTTTGCCGCACCTTGTAGTGAAGCGTTCACGCATACATCGCCTTCAATGAGTACGCTTGTTGCTGCTGGCGGAATATTCACCACCTGACCACTTGCGACTTCATTAATCTTCAGATCCCACCGCGTCATGATGCCTCCATGCTATGCGGAACCAGTATAGTATATACTACAATTATAAAAGAAGCAATTCGTCTAATTACCCTCATTATCGACACATGAGTGGTCTCTATTACAAAAGATTTTAATGGCGTTCGAAGCTGGTGCGATACCCTGATATAATTCTTCCTTTGCACGTTCTAATTCTTCTTTTCTTGATAAACGTCTTATAAAAGAATACCTACTAGCGTAAATACTAAGCTAACCAATACTGCGATTTGAAGCGCTATCAGACAGATCTATTCGATAGAGGCGAAGGCAATCGTGACTTTCTAATCTCAATTTGAAAAGGACTGCTTCGCCAGGTCATATGACCTGACAAAGCAGTCTCGTTACAGCGTGTTACCGTGGACGAAAGAAGCGTTGCCGCTTTCGTGCCACCTTAAAGCCCCCATAATTATCGCTGTCATAAATCTTACGGGGATCATACTGAGGATCGCCTGGATACTCGACTTCAGTATAAGCCCCGCCTTCTGCCAGCAACAGGCGAATCTGCCGAGTGAGCTCGTTAAATGCTTGCTGATCCTTCTTCGCCTGATTAGTGTCAACAATAACAATAATTTCATCGTCATCATAGACGACAATGAAGTCACTTACACAAGAATCAACTTTACTGTGAAGATCTGCAATTCTCCTACTGAGACTTGGCGTCCTCCTAAAAAGCCCTGTGCGCATAATATATAGCGCCAGCACCTTGCGGTTAGGATCAATAAGAGTAGCGATGTTACCCTTAACATCTGCCATAGCGATGCCTTTCTAGATGGTAGTGGGGCCTGTTCTAGTCTATCAGAATAAATGAACTTTTTACAAAATGGCGCGTTGCCATTAAGTTCAGTAAAATACGGTAGATTAAGAGCGATATTAGCTCTAGTCATCGTTGCTGGCTTGACTGAATTCACCTTCTCCATGATGGAGTATGCCCGGTCACATAATAAATCAAGCTAGGTACTACGGCTGAATATGTGGCACATTCCAATTGAAGCGGGTGGACTAAATTATACAAATAACCCTTAACGTTACCGATTTCATTCAGCTCCTATCAAACAATATCCTGTCGAATAACCCACTTTGATGGTAATTTGTATGTATTGACGATTTTACGCATGTATTTCATAATGCCAATAGCCATCCAGCTCGAGAAAAGGAATTAGAAAGTGAAGCTGACGCCTGAAATTGCCGCACGCTATGCGAGTGGTCAAATCGAGGTACAGAACCCGCGAAAGGATTATATTTTCCGCGGCGAAATCAAAACCGCTACCGTGGAAGGCAGCGGGGGTGGTGCAACCTTTAAAGCAACACTCAAGTGGATGGCGAAGGGGCTCGGCCGGCCAGTACCGAGCCGATGGGTAAATGATACAGACCTAACCTATGAGGCGGGTCTTCTCATCTACGCAGTTAGCGATATGGGAGATGGTCGCATGCGCCTGGTGTCGAGTATTGTTGGCGAGATCACTATTCTATACCCTCCTGGTGGAAGTAAGCTCGACCCTTCGCGAGTTGAAGGCTTGAACCTAGGGTAACCATCTACACAATTAATTCAAGCTCTCGGTCGCACGTAGTATGTGCGGCCGGGAGCTTGAAAGCAAATCCCAGTAATTATTAATCTATAAAAGCTTAAATTTTATCGTGCTATTAATTTTTTCAATGTCTTAATTTCAATCTCAGATTGCCAAACTGATAAATGTTGTATCTGAGTAAGGCATCATTTAAATCAGACGGAATACTCGGTCATTATAAACACCCATTAGCGATATGTTATCGTTAATGGGTGCTGGGGCAGGCTAGCTAAGTTCGATCAGTTTATGTTTTCCAAATAGCTCCTGTATAACTTTTGGACCATGCCGTTGGATGCGCTCAACAGTGTCTCGTACTATCTTCGAGCCTGAAAATACCCCGCCGGCTTTCAGTGCATCTGCAATTTGTAGTATTGCCCGATGCATATCTAGCGGTCTGAGATAGTCGAGTAGCTCAAGACAAAGCACGAAGTAGTTATCCCGATTTTCCCACCATGTAATATGTACCAAACTTACAGGCAAATCTGGTTTGATAATCGCCACACGGCGAATTGCTTCGAGAGCCGCCATTCGTTCTTTGCCAGATAGCTTGCTCATTTGCTCCTTAACATCTGCCGGATAAAAGGTAGTCCGCATAAACCTCTCTGTAAAAAGCTCCACAAGCTTCTCGTGCGAGACGGTCACAACTTCTCCTTTGTCGCAGAATCATCTTCAATTAAATATTACTGATGTCAAATGCGCAATATCCAAAATTAATTTCGTATACCCACTTATCTCACCCCTGAATGGCACCAGGCGCACCAAATGGGAATTTAAAACAATACTGCACCAAGTATTGTGATCGTTCGCTTGCCCGTAAGAAGGGCTATTAATTTATTTCATGGTTTTATATTTTTCCTGCTTTTATTATTAAGAATAGGACCTATGGAGTATAGGCATCTCTAATCATAGTTGACTTACAATAGTTTTTTATGTATAATATTATTTACTGATGCTTCACTGCCTGAGGAGATATCGCAAATGCGTACGTCCACGGTAAACGGCATCGAGTTCCCGGACACCAGCTTCGTAAGTCACGTGCCCTCCCTGTACTGGGACTGGCTGGTGAACAACTCGAGCAGGCATGCACCTAAGCCCAGCGTGCCCGACGGCGCCTCGCCGTATGAGGCTCTGCAGCACTGTGCTGAGCACATGCTCGATAGACGTTTCGAGATGCAGGTGATCGCCAGGCTGCTGGACCCGGCCAGCGTCAGAACCAGCAAGGATGCGCTGCTCGAAGCTGACGATAACGGCTTCGAGATGCTGAGCGTCACTGGCCTCGGCCACTCTGTCAAGCTGGTCATCAACCACGAAGATGACACGTCGGCAACGCACAGGGTTCAGTTGTTCTGCGGTGCCAACGCTACACCCATCTTCGAACTCCACGCGCACAGTGACATCGGATACCTACGCCTGCTGCTGGCCGAGGTGACCGGTAGGACCAGGGGTTGCGTTCGACACTGACAATCTGTTCGGGATGCCTCTTTTCTCACGTTGAGGAAGGGGGCATTCTTTTAGATTAAGTTTCAGATCTATTCTCTGAACTAAAATAAATGTATTACTAGCTAATCCTCCTGACCAGATGTCGAAGCAAAAAATACGTTAAGGGTACCGTATAGAAATTTAGATAAGAAGATAGCGGTCCTCCGGTGTCTTCTATTTTAGATATTCTATGGCTTTTCTGCATGCGTTAGAATGCTTTGTGCTTCCGACCAAAAATACACTGCTATAATTTTGTATTCACACAAGTTTATATATCTAATAAATGACTTGCAGACAACCATGCATATAGTTTCAGTTTTCATACATATAATTTGGTTCTAGATCGCGACTCGTAAAATAAACAATAAGACTGGGCTAAGCCTTACATATATCCTAAGGCTATAATCGATGTCACATTGCATTAGTAAGAGCACAATCTTCCTTTTACGCAGGCCTTCACTATATTCATCTGATTCTGTTATGCAAATTCCTCAACGATAGATGACGCCATGTAGCCTAGTTGATTAGAGCATCTCTACCCGCTTGTAGATCTTGATTAAGTACTGGTAGTATAACTCTCCATTTGGTCATCTCGTCTCTGATTTCCGCTTAAAACCAATTCGATGTACTGCACCCTACTAATCTCATACTAGTTCCAAGAGCATTATAATACTTATATTCAGTACTAATAGTTGACAATATAGATTTTTTATGGTAAGATTAATTATCGTCTACTGACGCGTGTCTGCGAAATGCACGACACTACATTGCACCTCTCCCCCACTCGGAGGTTAATCATGGCCAAGCTCACCGTGCGACTCCCGCGAACCACCACCGGCTCCGAACTGATGTCAGCCGTCAAGGCTGTCGCAGAGCAGCGCGCGAGGTTCTACTCCAGCCAGTCCTTCGACGATGGCGACATCTACCAGATTGGCCAGAGGTCTAGCGACCCTGTGAGCCAGATCATGGTCGCTCCTTCTCGCGAGGAGCAGTTCATTCGGTTGGAAATGTCCTACGACACCGTCGTGGTGATGAACCACAAGTGGCCCGTCGGCGAGACGCGCATGGTGGACTACGAGGACTGGAACAGCGCAGAGATCGAGACCGTGCGGCAGTTCGCTGACGCACTCACCCGGCACCTGTCAGGCACCACCGAAGAGAAGCTCTCCTCGGTCTGGCCACAAGAGGTTGTCGTCTGTGCGCTCTGTGGGCACATCGTGACGCGCGACTTCGACAGGCTGAACTGCCCCACCGACGGCAAGAACCCGCCGACCCGCACGGTCATGGTGGCGCCTGTCACCAACTAACCACCTAGAGAGTGGTGCACTAGCCCCGAGCGTTTCGACGCTCGGGGCCGCTCTATATTATCTTTACATAAAATCTGCCACATGCCATTACAGAATGAATCTATGCTTGATCGCGTCAAAAATCTAAAGCATGCGCCGATCATAGAAACTATAGTACTCTTTTCTTGTTACAATGATATGATCTCTGACTGGGATACCTATCACTATTCCAGCTGCAACTAACTGTTGGGTTGCTACTATATCTCCGTCACTTGGAATTGGATCACCTGAAGGATGGTTATGGGCAACAACCACCGAAGCGGCTCGATCTTCTAAACATCTCCCAAATATTTCTCTGGGATGGATCATGGTAGCATTCAATAAGCCAATCGTAACTACATGTCGAGCAATAATCTTATCGACACTATTTAACGATATGCATATCAAATATTCTTGTTGTTTATTCCGGATGAACTTCAAATGCGGAAGCATACCGTCAACTGGCAAGCGGACATTATTCATAAATGATCACCTGGCCTTTCGGTGGCATCCAACTAGTCAGCATATGAAGTTTCTCACGCTCGAATTGGTAAGTTATAAAAATTATCTGGCAGTCTGGCGGGTTACGGACAAAGTCATCCGCTGTTGCAAAAGATATACCAAGCTCGAGTGTGTCCATAGGCGGTTTCGCTGTAAATTTGAGCTGCTGCATCCAATCTAATTTGACCTTAATTATGCGCTTCTTTTCTGAGTCAAGGGTGCTCGCCTTTTCACTTTTCATTCTGCGAATAAGCCCTAGCCATTGCTTTCGCGTTGATGCAAGAGTTTTGCTTGGCGCCAGGGCAACTACGGCGATTTTTCCTTGATATGGGAACTCAGCAGCATCCTCTGCTAGTTTTTTAGATAATGAAGTTTTAATTATTGAATATCTTTTTATCACTAAGCCATGCATGAATTATCCTTAACACTGAAGCCGTACTAGTAGTACGATAATCATAATTCATCATACATTATTATCTTAACCTTGACTAGTAGTCCCTGTTACTGTTAGTACGGATTCCGTAATCTAGAGGTAATGAGTAGACCAACACAAGAGAGTAAATATCTTGCATCTTTTGGCAAGAGGATAGCGAAGTTGAGACGGGAGCAGGGCATGACACAGGAACAGCTCTCTTCAAAAACAGGTTTAGCGGTTGATTCCATTGGTGCGATCGAACAAGGTCGGCGATGGGCACGGCTAACAACACTGCACAAGCTTGCCGAAGGCTTAAACGTTTCTATAGACGCGCTGTTTAAAGGCCTCTGAATATCGCTTATCAGGCAATGATAAAATGGATATATGCCAGTCGAATTCACAGCAATATCAGGAGACTAAATAATGCAGGTTAAAAAGATGGCTCAAATTGACAAGCATAGCTTGAAGCGTTCTCTAATAACGCACAGAAGAAAAACTACTGTTATATCATTACTTTTTTTGATTATTTTAATCATAATGATTTACATAATTAGTCAACCTGAAAGGTCAGTTGCAAATTTCTGTAAAGTCGCCGTAGAAAATAAATCAAGTTTACAAAGTGGCGCAAATCACGAAGAATCATTGAGTGCATATAGTAAATTAGAAGCCGTTTCTCCTGACGATATTAGACCAGATATAACAACTATCCGTAAAGGTTATGAGATCATCCTTGACGATCCATCCAAAACTTTAGAGACAGGATTTGGAACTATATCTTCTGAAGGCCGCCGGACAGACTATATAAACAAGAATTGTCCAGATTTTTAAAGCGTTTATGCTTATCAAGAAATAATTTTGATTATTTTTCTAGTCTGTTATAATGTCCCTGAACATAATCATTCACAGGGGACATTTAAGGATGAGGCTAAAACTTGTAACTATATCCGTGACCGTAATTGCACTTGCAACTGTATTACTAAATGGTGAAGTAGCTTATGCTGCTGATGCCGCTGCTCAAGCAGAGAATTTCATAAAAGAGATAGTCAAAACTGCCATAGGGATTGTAGGTGCAGTAGCAGTAGCGTTTGTAGTGTATGGGGGCTTTAAATACGTCACCAGCACTGGCAAGCCAGATAAGCTGGAAGAGGCTAAAAGCACATTAAAGTATGCAGGTATTGGGCTGGTAATTGTTTTAGCGGCCTACACACTCGTAGATTTCGTGGCGGGTATCGCCCGCTCGTCATTCGGAGGGTAGCAAGTGTTTCAACATCTCCTTCAGCTAGCAAATGCCGAAGCCGCCACTGAAGCTTCACGATCTGGCGTCTCTCCAGTCTTTAACACCATGTCGGTCATAGCTGGTATTGTTTGTCTTTTGTTTGTAGTCGTTGGCGGTTATTTTTACATAACCAGTAGTGGCAATCCTGAAAAGATAGAACGAGCCAAGAAAACACTTCGTAATTCTTTTATAGGATTTGTTATTGTCTTAGGCGCAACTTCGATAGTTGGGTTAATGCAAAATGCATACCAAGCAAAGCCAGTCCAAGAACAACAAGTTACAGAAAATCCACCAATCAAGCCACACGAGGGTAACGCACTGAAAGATATGGTCAATGCAGCGATTACAGGCTTCGTTAAGTCGTCAGTGGAATCCATAGGAAAAGCCAATCATAGATACCCTCAAGCAGTTCACTAGTGCCACGCCTCTCATGGCGCAAAACGGTGCGGTATTTAATTTATGGATGGTAATAGTGGCCATTGCTGATGTGCTCCTATTGCTCGTCGTTGCGGCACTCGGCTTTAAAATCATGAGCGCCTCCGCACTTGGGCTTGATGAAGTTGATCTTCGGACATTTATGCCACAGCTGGTTATCACGTTTATTGTTGCTAATCTATCCATTTTTATAATCGACGCCGTTATAACCGTCTCAAATGCAATGGTACAAGCTCTCCTTCTAGGCATGTCGAACGAAATCATCTGGACATCAATCCTTGGTATGATCACCTCAGCTTCAACCTTATCGATCGGCATCCTCCTGCTTCTTGCCTTTCTTATAGTATTGACGCTCGTCCTGCTCATCTACTACTTAAAGCGGATTGTCATTTTATACCTAGGTGCTGTATTATCACCGCTGGTCGTACTGCTTTGGCTCTTACCGAGTTTCCGCGACTTCTCTATAGCGGCGGCGAAACGCTACCTCACCGTCATTTTTGTCTTGTTTGTCCATCTGGTTATTTTGATGCTCGCAGTCTCCGTTTTCGCCGGTATCTTCAAGGCGGATAATAATCCGTTTATGTCGGCACTGGTTGGTATTGCCACTATCCTCGTGCTCATTGCCTCTGGTCGAGAAATAGATAAAATGGCCATCATTAGCTCAGGCAATAATTCTCTTAGAAGGCTTGGCGGTACTTTTGTTCGAAGCGCCAGCCATATGGCAGCTACCGCAAAGCAGAATCCAGGATTTATGAGGAATACACCCGACAGTGGTCGCATACCTGCTCCTATGCCTGCTTTTGCAGGGTCGGCTCGGATTATTAGTAATGCCTCTCCGGATACTATCGCTGGCAGCGCAGCTCAGGCATTTAAAAACCGTTCTCAGGAGATGACAATTCAAAAGCCGACTCCTGCCGTAAATATAGCCACCACCCCCATAAGCCCTCCGTCAAACAGCAAGGGTATACGCGAATCAATAAATAAGAGTGACAAAAAGTAATGCGTGTTTCTATTGTCCCCGCTCAAATTACCACTGTCGAAGATAAAATCGTTGGCAATTTAAGTGTCCAACAGTCCGCGCTCATTGGCATTCCGACTCTATTGTCTTTTTTGCTCGCCGTATCTTTCCCGCCATCTGGTCAGGTTGTCGGCTATAAGCTGGTTATTGCAGGAATAGCTTTAGGTACCGGCTGCCTATTAGCTATCCGAATCAGAGATCGAATCATTGCCCAGTGGCTACTGTTACTTGTCAGATATCTGTCTCGTCCGAGGTATTACGTTTACGACAAGAATAGTTTGTACTTACGCTCAAATAAGTTGCTGCTAGTAGCACCTGAGCAACCGAATCCTAATACGGTTTCATCGACAACATTAAAGCTGCAAGAAAAAACTCTCGGAGAAAAAGAGCGAGTACGACTTGAGAGTCTCGCGCATAGTACTGATGCACATTTAAAGTTTGTGGTGGGCAGAAAGGAAGAATGAATGTTCGCATTAAAGAAGTTCGTTAAGAAAGGCTCATCCAGACATCAAATTGCAATTGAAGGGGTTGAAGATGGCATCTTATCACTTCCCAATCGTGAATACAGGGTGATCATTGAAACATCGTCGATTAACTTTCATCTTATGAGCCAGGCGGAGCAGGATGTGACAATTGATATCTATCGGGCATTTCTTAATTCACTATCCTTCCCTATCCAAATCCTTGAACGAGTACGGCAATTAGATATTGATGACTACGATAAAATTTTTGAACAAAAGCAAGCAACTGAGCAGGTGCTGATATATAAGTCGCAAATAGCGAACTACAGGCAATACGTTAAAAGCTTAGTGAAAACCAACAAAATTCTTTCTCGCCGCTTTTATTTGATTATTCCCTATACGGCCAACGGAAAGGAAACCATGGAAGTAGTGCGCGAACAGCTAGTCAACCGTCTAACGATAGTTGAGCGCGGACTTGGCAATGTTGGTATCAAATGCCGTGCCCTCAGTAGCCTTCAAATTCTTGATTTGTTTTACGCTTCGTACAATCCAAAAGAAGCGAAGTTGCAACCGATTACCGAACGAACCTTAGCATTACTTAATCAGAATTACTTTTAGAGGGTAGTTATGAAACTTAAAGTCGTGAATCCACTAAATACGATCAAGCATATAAAACAAACGCGCGCAGACCAAGCTAAAGTCCATACTCTGGATTTTGGCGAACAAGATCCAATGGACTTTATTTCCTATGCTGGTATGGAGGAGGCACCAGATCATTTGGTCATCGATGGACAGTACCGTCGAACGCTATTTCTGGCCGGCTATCCGTTTACGGCTGAAGCCGGTTGGTTAGATTCTCTCACGCATGTAAATCATAATATTGACGTCTCCTATTTTATTGATCAGGCAGATTCCAATGCAGCACTGAAGAAACTTGAAACCAAGATTACACAGCTCGAATCACAAAAACGAGCAAAACTAAAAGACGGCGGCATAATCGGTGCTGAAATAATTGATCCACTCGAAGCAGCCGAGGAGTTACGGAATGCTATCCGCCGTGGACAGCAGCGCTTATTCCACGTGTCTATTTACGCCACAATACTAGCCGACACTCTCGATGATCTAAATGACCTTACCGACATGCTCAAGTCTGCTCTCAGCGCGCGACTGTTTATTGTTAAAACTGCGCAGTATCAGCAAGTCGAAGGATTGCAGTCGACCTTACCGCGAGCTGAAGATGCCTTAAAACAAAAACGGAACCTCGACAGCGACACGGCCGCCCTCACTTTCCCGTTCGTGTCATCCGAATTAGTCCAACCGAACGGCATCCTCTATGGTGTCAATAAGTCAAATAACTCGCTGGTCATTATTGACCGCTTTTCCCTTCATAACGCGAACAGTATTACTTTCGCTACATCTGGTAGTGGCAAAAGCTATACGAGTAAGGTTGAGATTCTGCGTCAATTGATGCAAGGCACAAAAGTAATCGTGATCGATCCGGAACGAGAGTATGAAAACTTAGCCCATTCAGTCAATGGAACATATATCAAGCTCTCCCCTGACTCAGCACAGAAGTTGAATCCATTCGATATGGCCACCACTTCACGAAATAAGGAAGACATCTCTGCTCACGCCCAAGATTTGATTGATGTCATCGCCCTGATGGTTGATGGTTTAGACGCTGCCGAAAAGGCTGCGCTAGATAAAGCGATATTGGTCGTGTATAAGAAAGTAAAGTTTCCGAAACTGCAAAACTTATTTGATGAACTGAAGAAACAAAAAGAAACCAGCCTTTGTAAGCGCCTGGAGCGCTTTGTTACCGGAACACTGGCAGACGTATTTAATTGCCAGACCAACATCGCACTCGATAATCGTCTAGTGGTATTCGACATCAAAGATTTACCCGAATCAATGCGAAAGATCATGATGATGATCGTTGCTAACTTTGTACAGAACACCGTCAAACTGCGACCGGAACGACGACTCCTAGTAATTGATGAAGGCTGGTTACTATTGCAGCACCATGAGAGTTCGCGTTTTCTCGCTGGACTTGTTCGGCGGGCACGGAAGTATTACTTAGGTGTATCAATCATATCGCAGCACCCCAATGACTTTCTGGCCAATCCTGATGGTCAGGCGATTGCCGCTCAAAGTTCACTGCGAATTTTGATGCACCAGGACGAAACCACCATAGAACAAGTCGCCCGAGAGTTCCGGCTCAGTGACTTTGAAAAAGATCTATTGGTTTCTGCGAGCCGCGGCGATGCGCTCATTATTGCCGATCAGCATCATGTTTCACTGCAAGTAACCGCTTCTGAAGCTGAGCATCCGCTTATTACCACGAACCCACTTGAAGTGCACCGTCAGGAGTCATAGCTAGTGCAGTTTGCGAGAATCGGCTCTATTGCCTGGTCCTTTCGCCGAGAACTGAGCGCTTCATTCGGTGTAATGGCAGTGCTTGTCCTACTACCTATCTTCGCCACCCTTGGCTTACTTAATAATAATTCCCGGGCTGTATCTGACGCTATCATCTCAGTAAATCCCGTCACACATAAGGTTGAAGTACGGGGGCCAAGTGGAAAAGTAATAGCAGTTATTGATGCGACGACCACCTGGCCGATGCGAGGTGTTATTACCCAGGAATTTGGTGTACCGAATCTACCATATCAGAAAGCGCACTCAGGCATAGACATCGATGGTGGATTAGGGAAACCGATCAGTGCGGTTATGGCTGGCACGGTGAGTCACGCTGGTGGCAATTCAGAATCTTGCGGCAGCCACTGCGTGCATGTTGATCACGGGCACAATATTACTTCCGTTTACGCTCATATGCGGTCACATTTTGTGAAGGTCGGGCAGAAAGTGAAACCGGGAGATGCGTTAGGCGAGCAGGGTGAAGAAGGTTGGGCGGATGGCGATCACCTCCATTTTGAAATTCGCGTTGGCGGTATTCCCGTCAATCCACGATCCTTTTTGATTGGCAATCCCCAGCCTGAGGTGCGCGAATGATAGAATTCACAAGAACACTAGGCAGCCAAGAGACAATCATTTTTTACGCTCTCATCGGGGCGTTCGTCTGCCTCGGTGTTTTCGGATTTGCGCTTTGGGTACGGCTATCTGATCTAAAACGAATATTTAGCCAGAAAAAGGTATTTATCGAAGTCACACCACCACGTACGGTTAGTAAATCACCTGAAGCCATGGAGCAATTATTTAATTTGGTGAGCACACTGAGCTCAACGAAGCGTTTCCGTCACCGTGTCTTGCGCCGTAATACCGTTTTCTCACTTGAGATAATCGCCAGTAAATCGAATGGTATTCGTTATGTTATTGGCACAAGTGAGCGGGAGGCGGCTGCGATTGAGCGTAGCATTCTCGCCTACCTGAGTGATGCGAAGCTTTCACGTATTGATGATCCACTGCAAAAACGCGGTCAGCATACTCTAGTTAAAGAGTTTAAACAAACAAAACACTATGCACTGCCGATTCGAACTATCGACTCCTTTGAAAAACACGATCCAATTGCCTTTATTGCAACTTCGATGAACGAACTGGCTGAGGGTGAACAAATGGCTCTGCAGCTTGTGATTGCTCCAGCTCGGATTCGCAATATGGCGGCAATTGTCCAGCGCTATTTTGAATTTTATAAAGTTTCGGAAGCGACACACAATAAAGGCTATGGCATGCTGTTTCGTACAGACTTACGCGTACGAGTCGTGGCGCAATCTCCTCAGAGTAAAATAAGGCACATGCACGCAATCGAATCAACTATGCGTGCTTTTGACATCCCCAAAGTCCAAACCCTGAAAGCCCGTTATAATTTTCCCGAGAATATTCGCGGCCAGTACCGGGAATGGTGCTTCGTGCATCGAATGCCAGCTATAATCCACAAGAATTCCAATATATTCTCATCCTTGGAACTTGCGAATATCTATCACTTCCCTGCTAACCAAAACCGAACCGAAAACATCAATAAGTCACTGAGCCGAACACTGCCCGCACCATTATCGCTTCGCGGTACGAACGACTTCAGTGTTATTCTCGGTCAGACAAATCATTTCGGTGAGAAATATAAAATAGGCCTGACAACTGAAGAACGAGCACGTCACGCACTTTACATCGGAAAAACTGGCAGCGGTAAAACGACCATGCTGGAGTATGAGATTATTCAGGATATTAACAATGGTCATGGCGTTATTTTTATTGACCCACACGGCGATGCGGCAGAAGATATCCTGAAGCGAATTCCCGAAAGTAGAATTGACGATGTCATTTATTTTAACCCCGATGATATCGACTATCCAGTTGCGCTCAATATGCTCGAGATTCCGGAAGAAGTAACCGGCAATGAATTACTGCGCCAGAAAGATTTAGTTACTGAAACCCTTATTACGGTATTCCGTAAAGTCTTCTCCGACGGCGACGATAGCGGCAGCAGAGTGGAAGCAGCCTTACGGAATACAATCCAGACAGCATTAACATTAAAAGATCCGACAATCTTTACTCTCTACAAGCTTATTAACGATCCAGTATTTCGAAAGAAAGCTGTCTTGAAACTTGAAGACCAAAATCTACGCGATTACTGGGTGCACGAAGTTGGCGCAGCGGGTGCAATGCAGCGCGTTAAAATGATGCAAGGTGTGACAACAAAACTGAGCCGGTTTATCTTTGCTCCTTACGCTGAACGTATTATGAACTATCCAAAGTCTTCCATCGATTTCAATGACGTGCTGGCATCAAAAAAGATACTGATCTGCAATCTTGCAAAAGGTAAAATTGGCGAAGATACATCGCAACTATTTGGCGTAATGCTACTTGCAAAAATACAAATGGCAGCTCTCGCACGGGCGAATATGAAGAAGGAAGATAGGACACCGGTCTATATCTATATCGATGAATTCCAAAACTTTGCTACTCCATCATTTGTTGAGATGCTCGCCGAAGCTCGTAAGTACGGCATCAGCATGAATATGGCGCAGCAAACACTCTCCCAGCAGCACGATGAAAAAATGATCAGCACTATCGTGGCAAACTCAGGCACTATTGTGCTATTTCAGACAGCGAGCTTAGATGATCGCCGACACCTCGGTCACTTATTTGAGCCAAGTATTGATATTAGTGAAATACAAAACTTACCGGCGTTTAATTTCTACGTTCGACTTAATGCTATAAAATCTCAGGAGCCGGTATCGGGTCAAACAATACAGCTTGATGGAAGCGGTGAACTCCAGACAGCTAAGAAAATCATTCTTTCTTCGCGGGAGCGCTATGGCCGTAAGTACGAGATTACTAAGTAATCCGAAGTTAAACTCGAAAACTATCAAATCTCGATCGCTATTCCAGAGATAATCATAGAACTCTATTTTTGTACTCGAAAAGGTTGAATGTTTCACCTCCTTGATGACAAAACAGTGAGTACATTCTAGCATGGAGAAGAGATGAGTATTTTAGAAGAGATCGAGATTAAAAAAGACGACAAAGGCGTCGTCGGTTTTTACGCCCCTCGTAAATATTACATGATTGAAGGAATCTTTGATAACTTAGGAGAATTCCATGCTATCTGGGAGGACGCGATTGCAGCAATTGAGAATAATACACCCTGGGAAGTACACGGTGATGAACACTCTGTAGTGTTCAAAGGGGAAGAAGTCATTTTTTCTTCTCAATTTAGAAACGATGAAACAGTACGCCTTCCAAAAACTGAAGCTAAAGAACTATTTGAAAAATATTTGAGTCTTTCTAAAGATTAATTAGCAATAGACTAAGCTCCTGAATATGCTTTTAATTTGAGAAGATCTTCGTTAAATAGTTGGAATATCTCCCATTCTCCAGCGAAAGGAATGCAGCTTATACAGGATTGCGGGTGCAGAGATTTTTTACCGTTGCCCTCAAGCGTGAGTTGGGTGTATGCTCTGTGAAAATGTTGCTGCTCTTAATAGACCTACGAACAAGTTAGATATTCCAGCGATTGCCTCGTGGCTGCATGAGCGTGTCGAAAAAGAGTCAAGTATCAAACAGCCTCAGAGGTACCGGACGTCGTTTCGTTGATCTGCCTGTCATATACTCCTCGCTCTTCGAACTTCATGCTTACCACTCCAAGATTGTCGAATCAACAATCTATCTATCATCAACCAATGCTTAGGCCTCGCAATGGGGCGGCGTGCGTGCTAATATAAATCTTGGTAATTGAGTGCTATCTTTATTTGGAGCAGCTATGTCCCTTCCCCGGGAATATCAAGAACTGGCTAAGATGTTTGGTGTCACCCGAAAGGCTGGCCAAACCGATGAAGAGTTTATGCGATGGCTTGACAATCTTCGCGGCCACACTGGACTCCTCAGGAAAGCTACCGAGTGGCAGGTTCCAATTACTAATGGAATGACAAGCGCGGATCTAAGAGAAGCAATTCAGCAGCAGTTGCTAGAGTTGCTTAAGGAGCGTGGCTTTGCTCCTAAGGTTAAGGTAAAACTGCCTAATACCAATAATCCAGAACGAATTGTCGAAATCCGAGAAATTGATGTCAAGTCCGGAAAAAACCCAGGAATCACCGTTAAGTTTTGGACAATTAGTCCTTGGACAAAAGCCGATAATCGCGGGCGCGCAAACCATGAACCCGCCGAAGTTGTGCTTAAGACTGGCACCGTTCTTAGTTAAAGTCAGCCTCTAAAAGCTGTATAGCACCATCCCCAATTATTCATTATTCGGAATCATTAAAGTCCGATGTTGAGTAGGAGGGGTTTATTTTTTTAAAATATCCTTAACGACGACGTCGAGTATATCGGCACGCTATACGACAAATTTGATGAAGAAAGTCTGGAGATCAGAGATGCCGGACCAACCGGTGTGCTAGGTAAGCTAGCCGATGCCCGGGAAGTACTCCAATTGGCGAAGCTCACAGGTATAGCCCTAACCAAATTGAAGATAAACGAGCATAAAAATTTAATGAACGGGGCGGCTTTGATGATAGAGCTTCCTTAGAAAGACGGACGAAGCCTAACTTTCCTTGAATTCTGCATCCAACTTCACGACCTATATATGCCTTCTAGCTCACGCAGCTGTGACCAGCTATGCAATTATATAAGAGGAACTTCGCTATTGTGCATGCCTTTCTTTTCTATCCAGCTTTCATTTGTTAAATGGTCGAATCCTCTCTCTCCAGCCAAGATTACTTCAACAGCGGAAAGAAGTCCAAAATTTAGGCTTCTTTTTGTTTTACATGATTTTGCCATCTTCAAAGATTTGGAATCGGTTCGGATCTTTGTTGCTAATAACCAAAAGCTCTACACGCAACACAGGCGGCCGGATTTATCCTAATCTTCAAGCCCACTGTTCGGTATTTTGAGAATGGCAAAGAAACCATTAAAGGTAACGTTGACGCCGAACTTGTACTCCATGCTGCTGCAATTGAGTACCCAAATTATGACAAAGCAATTATTGTCAGCGGCGACGGGGATTTCGCTTGCCTTATAGATTTTCTCGAAGAAAATAACAAGCTGCTCCACGTTTTTACGCCTAATAGTAAATACTCTAAGCTATTGCGGCCCTATTCTAAATATATTGTAGAGCTTAGTCAGCTAAAATCATCTCTTGAATATCAAAAGACCGGCATCGGCGGTCGGTCGAAACCTTAGGCCTATCCGGTCATGGTGATGTCGCCATTATAGCAGGTATCATTACATATTGTCAAATATCAATAATTATTTCTTGGTAGGTAGAAATGTCAGGTTCAATACATGTGTATTCCATTGCTTACTGTATATCAGAGTGCGATCCAAACGATTTAACGCGCTCAGCCGTTCTAACGATTTTAGCGTTTTATAATGTAATTAGACTTTACAGATAATACGGATATTTTGTATAGTGTAGTTATGTATATAACAAGAAAAGTAGAAACAGAACTGTCAAAACTCCTAGAAGACGATAAAATCGTGATTCTTCTTGGGGCGAGACAAGTCGGGAAAACAACTCTCACGGAGCCATTTGTTCGAGAAAGGGGAGGTGTTTCACTTAATTGCGACATCGAGATAGACCGGGCGCGTATTCTTGCAGCTGGTTCTTTAAGCCCCGCTGATGCCATGGCCTCCTTAGGAAACCCGTCGCTAATCGTGATTGATGAGGCACAAAACCTGCCCGAAGTGGGACGAATCGTTAAGGGTTGGTATGATGCTAAAGTCAGAGCAAAGATCGTATTGCTTGGGTCTTCGAGCCTAGATCTATTAGACCAAACTGCTGAGCCCTTGACTGGCAGAAACGAAAAGCTTCATCTTACCCCGCTCCTTTTCTCAGAAGTTATTCGGAACCAATCTTGGTATTCGCCCCAGTTCACGGCAAAACACCTTCAAGAGCATTTCTCGAGCCAAATTATGGCTCTAATGTTGCAACAGATGACATTCGGAAGCTATCCCGAGGCGATCAAGAGTCTCGACAAGGAGCGCTATTTACTTAACCTGACTTCCGACTATTTGCTGCGTGACGTGCTGCAAAGCGGCCTTATTAAGTCCCCTGACCCTATTCGACGACTACTCCTTCT
This sequence comes from Verrucomicrobiia bacterium, assembly GCA_035629335.1. Classification (NCBI taxonomy): domain Bacteria; kingdom Pseudomonadati; phylum Verrucomicrobiota; class Verrucomicrobiia; species Verrucomicrobiia bacterium. The sequence continues at coordinate 106,221 of DASPIB010000007.1, read as the reverse complement.
ACTTGCTCAGAGGATTGGTAGTGAGGTGAGCATAAACACACTTGCGAGTGATCTTAATATCGCTCGTCCAACAGTAGAAAATTACATTGAACTACTTGAGCGATCGTATGTTATTTTCAGAGTGAATCCATATAGTACAAATCGGGCCAAGGAGATTACGAAAAGCTCCAAAATTTACTTCTGGGACATGGGTATTCGCAATGCTCTTTTGAAGGATTTTGCCGTAACACCTACTAGGCAGGATATTGGTGACCTATTCGAGAACTGGGTCGTAATTGAAATTGCCAAGCATAATCTTATGCTGAATAATGGCCGCCTCGACGTGCTGTTTTGGCGCAACACCGATAAGCGAGAGGTGGATATAATTTTGCGTGGGACCAACACCTTAAAAGCTTACGAAACAAAATGGAACAAGGCGAATGCTACTCCATCAACAAAGGCGTTTACAAGTGCGTATGGTGTACCAGTTGAAGTGGTGACAAAGGATACGATACTACCTTTACTTTGGGAGGATGAGAAGTAATGAATTACCCCGGACGTTAGTGCATCCGGGGGTAATCCGTCTAAGTGGGCTTTCAGGCATTGCGCAGTTACTGTCAGCGACGGGTCTGCACGCAGGCGACCGCAACAAACATCATCCCCACGCTGACAATATAAAATTACAGATCAATTATTCCCTTTCTCGTCCCGCACACTCGAACTAGCACTAGCCGGTGCTGGTCGTGATGCAGGGATACGAAAAGAAGTTTTTCAGTCAGCATCTTACGGGATATTTTTGTTGTTCGGTTTATTAAAGATGGCGGCCGAGACGAGGATGCGTTTGAAAAGATCGGCCTTAGTAAACAAGCTATGATGATGCACGGAAAAAATATAGCCGTTTAACAAAGGCGGCGCTGTAGTGATAGCTGACACGTTCTTTTTAGACAATAATGTCTGGAACAACTTGATCGAATCTAATCAGTTTACCGAGGAGCAGCTGGGGCAAGCCCGGCAGAGCTTGGTTGAAGGTGTCCAACAGAGAGAATGGGAAGTAGTATGCAGCTTGCCAGTGTTGCAAGAGGCCATGAGAACGCACCGAGAGAATCCACTGAAGTATGAGGCCATGAAGAAGCTGATTTTTGATGTCGTTGGCAATAAATGGCTTTTTCCCCTCAATGAACGGTACGTCGCTGAGTTATATAACGGGGGTAGATTGCCGCACACTACAAGATACATCAGCCGCGACAAACGCCGGCAGATAGAGCGTTTAGTCAACAGTAAAAAAGATATTTTCGACATTGGCGAAGCCGCTTATAAAGAAGGTTTGACATTCAAAAGGAGCAAGAAGCTTTAAGAAAAAAGTCTATACCGATCTAGGCTCTGTCGATGGTAGACCGCCGAAAAAAACTGCGCAGGCATATAAGAAATGGTTCGCAGATTCAGACAGCCGCGACCTTGAGGGTTGGGTTTAAAGTACTTGAAGGGGGAGTGAAGAGAAAGATATTTCCCATTTCAAAAATCCGAGACTTCCGGCCGTCATACTCGAACAGTCCGTCTGCTTGGCGTAGATTTTCGTCAAGCTAAGGTACTGCTGAACTTAGGGCACAAACGATCGATCAAAGACTCTGACCCTGTTGACGCTGATATTTACGGCTGCAGCCCCTATTACGATTTGCTGGTGACCGAAGACGGTCAATTTAGAGACGCTATCGAAATGGTTAATAGTGGGAAGTTCCGCGTGTACGGCTTCAAGCAGCTTATGGGAATGCTTGGGGTAAATAGTTTAGATTAATTATTTTGCGTCGTTTTTGCAAAAAAATCTAAAACTTTTGAAGAGTATAATTAGGAGTAAGGGTGTGAGAGAAACAAAACAAAAGGAAGATCATGAGTTGGGAAATAGAATATTACAAAACAAGCACCGGTAATGAAGTTGTTAAAGATTTTATTGATAAGTTGCCAAAAATACCAAGTACAAAGCTTGGACGACAATTAGACCTTCTAGAAGAATTCGGTAGTGATCTTGGCATGCCTCATGTAAAATCACTAGGAGATGGGCTCCTGGAGCTTCGTGTTCGAGGCAAACAAGAGGTAAGAGTATTCTATGCGTTTGTAGTCGGGCGGAAGATCATTCTACTACATGGATTCATTAAAAAGACCCAGGAAACGCCTAAAAAAGAGCTAGATATTGCTCGAAGGAGGCAGTCAGAAGTGATGTAATGTAACTTTTATGTTGCATTACATGTTGACATAGTGTAACTTATAAGTTACACTTCAATCAGGAGAAGTGATTATGACAACCTGGAAAGAACACAAGAAAGAACTACTCAAAGACCCTGAGTACAAAGCAGCGTATGATGCCCTTGAGCCCGAGTATCAGCTTGCACGCGAGATCATCAAAGCACGCCTCAGCAAGAAGCTTACACAGACGGAACTTGCAGAGCGTGCAGGCGTGAGCCGTATGGTTGTCGCACGAATTGAGAGCGGCACCTCAAACCCAACGCTTGAAACTGTCAGCAAAGTTGCGAGCGCGCTTGGCAAGGAGCTGAAGCTCGTTGGCACTCACTAGAGCTGCATGATAAGATAAAAACGCTACGGTACGTTAATGACCACTAAAAGCGAAGTGGCAATAGCCGTAACAGGCGGTTATTTTTGTCTCTAAAACCACCGTATTTAGGACACCAAAGGCCTTATAAAGTGAAAACCCCGCTATCTGCGAGGCTCTCACTGAGCATTTCACGCAGACAACGGGATGCCTCGGGGTCGTTCCGGAGGACTCGATTCAGCGCCTGTAACGCTCTCTTCCGCTGGAGCCAGCGGAATTCTTCGCCACCAAGCGTTTGATGTGGGGATCGATGCCCCGGATGGAGAGGAATGCGTCATCGTTAAAGATGGGCACATGGAGCGCCGGGCTGCCCTTCCTGTCTTCACTCTCGTACTTCGACAAGTAGAGTAGGGTGTGGTGACCCACATCACTCTTGCGGGGGTCAAGCTTTCCGTTCGCCTCCACAATGATATGAAGGGGGGGACGCTCATTTTCCAGACCAAACATCCCCGTGACGCACACAACTCGGCCAAATTGCAAGAAAGAAAAGTCGTGATAGTGGGTAGGAACACCCCCCTGGTTCATGTAGCCCTTCAGCCATGTGATGTACTCGTCAAGAACTGCGGATCTGAAATTCCCGTACATGCTTACTCCGTTCGTAGAGATACAATTTCATAATACTACATATATCTGAAATTCGTCAAGATCTTCTATGCTATTTGTCTCAAAAACCTTCGTTTTATAGACATATCTCATATATCATCCATCTAAAATTGCCTTCTCCTTAAATGTTTGTCCATAAACTCGTCTATAAAACAATATCCATAAACTTTACATTTATATGAGCTTTGAGGTATATGATATTGGTTACGCCCGTCTCGACTATCGATCAAGCATTAGATTTACAAAATGAGGCGCTCTTAAAAGCAGGCTGCGAGAAAGTATTCAGTGGCACAGCTAGTGGGTCTAAAGTTGATCGCAAAGGACTAGCCAAAGCGCTTGATCACTTACGCGAGGAGATGCCGGTCGTATGGCGGTTAGACCAATTGGGTCGCTTTAAGCAGCTTATTGAGCTAACAAACAACCTACTGATCGAGGAATAGTTTTATGATTATGCCACTAACGTCAGGGGGTTTGATGACTGCCGCGGATATTAAAGACCGCCTGCAGGAGATGGCCAAGAAAAATGGCATTACTATTGGTGATCTTATGCGAATGTCGGCAATGCAAATTCTAAACAAAGGAATCACTATTGAGCCGACCCCAGAGCCGTCTGGCTATCTGATGAATGCAATCCGAGAGAGTGAAAAGGATTTGACTGAGGGTAACACCACTAGCGTCAAGTCTACCGACGAACTTACTAATCACTTTCAAAAATTAAAGCGATAGCCGGATGCAGTTAGAGTTTTCAAAAGAGTTTGATAGGCAATTCATGCAGAAATAGAAAGGCGCCGGGATCACCGACGCCTTTTGTGGCAGCAATTCCTGGCACTAGTTGTCGTTACCCCTAGATCAAACGAAATAGTTCCTCGACAACGTTTAGTGACGGTACTCCAGAAGCCTTCGCCTTCTCCATCCGCTAGCGAACAGTGCTTACCCTAACAGTCCTGGATTACGCACGACGACTGGACAAATGGCACCTCACCAGGATGCACGGTTACTCCCTTTGGTCTTTGCGCTTAAAACAGAAGGTGGAAGGGGTTCTCAGGCTTCGTGCGGCGAAAGTCTTCTTCCTGCTGCTTACACCAGGAATCGCCCGTATCGCCGTATTGGGCCACAATATCACATGCCCTGTAAAAGTGAGAGCCGACGACTCCCCAGCCATCACCGACCAAACAAGGAATGTTCAGCTTTGCAGCAACTTCGCGAACAATTGCTGACACTGAATGGTCTGCGCCACCGGTCACAATCTTTAGCTTGTCATATCCAGACTTACGCAGCAGCTCTGGATCTAGAAAACGTTCCAAAACACTTCGATATGCGACCTTGCCTCCTTTTGATTGATCCTTCCCGTTGGAGTGAGTTCGCTGATAAATCCAAGGACCAACGTCTTCACAATAAGCTCCATTCGGGATGAACACCGTAACGTATAAATTATATACTATTATTTTATTATTGTCTAAGAAGCTAGAAGTAATCATGTGCAGCCTAGTCAATACCAAGATGCTTTCCAATAGTTGTGCAACATAAAATAGCCAGACTTATCGGTAGTAAGATTTATTCTTGTCTTAACAAATAATCCATCGATACCCAACCTATCTTTTGTCGCTATAATCTGTTATTTAAATATTGCATTATCCTCTCTTATTATATATACATATATAGAGAAAGACTCTAATGGCAGATTTTAATCATAATAACTAGCTCAGAGAAAACAGGACCAAAGTACCGAAGAAAGCTAAATAAAGAACAGTTTGCTGTTTTACGTTTACTTTATAGATTTAGATTTGCCAGTAGCGCGCAGGTAGCGAAGTACCAGCAAAAGCCACACAGCAAATCTATTCAAAACCGTTTGAAAATACTCGAGGATCAGGGATATATTGCAAAGCGTTATGATAAATCGTATAAGCTAAGAGGCAAACCTGCAGCCTATTACCTACTGCCATACGGTGCCCGGGCGGTACTGAGCGCAGAAAATATAAATACCGCCTCACCACTTTTTGTTGTCCACCTCTATAAAGCCAAGCACGTGTCTGAAGACTTTATTCAACACTGTCTAAATATTGTGAATGTCTTTCTTGCGTTACATGAGCTCTACGGCAACCGGCTCACTTTCTTCTCTAAAATAGACCTGAAGTCCCAAGAACTTGAGGACCTCCCACAGCCACTCCCTGACGCGTATTTCTATATTGAAAGTGCCGAGGAGCGTAAAGAGTACTTTTTAAATATTTTCGCAGATAGCCAGCCCTTCTTTGTGCTTGTACGACGAATTAAGAAATATTTGGAATATGCCGGAAGTAGCGAACGGCCAGCTACCACTCTCCCCACCGTTCTAATGATTGTCGAAAACAGTAGCATCCACAAGCGACTGCGGAAGCGACTTACGAAGGAGGTACGCAGCTCATACGAAGAAGTGGAATTTGCGACGACTATACTAGGCAATTTATTTACTTCCAATTCCCTCGGTAAAGTATGGTTACCAATTGACGAGACATTGGATAGTTTTGAAGATCGAAAGGCAGTACGGTTAGAAGATCTGTAAGTCACTACTTATAAATCATCTGTATCCACTTTCAAAAGAACCCGCCACATAGGAGCTCCGGTTTCAAAAGCATTGAGGTATAAAAATCCCGCTTATCATTCACCGATAAGCGGGAGTCAAACGAGGCTTCAGTGCCGTAAGGCTAGAAGCGGATCCCTAGTATGGAATTTTTAAATCTTCTCTACTCTTACTGCTGCAGTCGTGCATCTAGCTTTTTCATGAGGTCTTCGATTGGAGAGAGACGCCCGTGCTTCACATCTTCAAGTGCTTGCTCAAACTGTTCACGGAGTGATGGTTTTTCCGCCCATAGGCTATAAATCTCGACTGTTGTTACGACTGATTCCAGATCATGAACAGACATAAGAACTGCGGCATCGGCACCATGCTTCGTAATGCGGTGCCTAGTATGCATCTGCTCTACTTCATCGACGAGCTTAGACAATTTATTACGTGCTTCTGCAATACCGTATCGCTCGGTCATGTATTTATTGTAGCATGACAGCATTCCATACTTTTTACTGTAGCGCTATTGAGTTTGTTGACAATACTTATATTAAGGGTTATAGTATAATAATTCCTACCCAAAAAGGGAGTGGCTGTGGAGCAGGACATCCTGGACAGCATTGCCGAGCCCTGCCCCGACTGGGAGGGTAAAGAGGTCTTAGTGACCCTTTACCACCTCTACCCCGGAGTAGCCTCAGCGGTACCGTCGAGCAGGAAGGAAGACGTCGAGGGGTTCCTCGGAACGCTGCGGTGCTTCGAGGACGAGAAGCGCTTCGAGGTGCACGAAGGCGGTGAACTCATCGCCGAGATCCACGCCGTGTACCGCATCGAGGCCGAAGACGGACGACTTTTCATCGAAGGCTGGGTCGGCGACCCGACCAACCACAAGTGGTCGAAGTGGGTCGTAGAAGAGATCCGTTGAGTTATCTCTGGGAGGATAGGGCCGGCATTGCCGGTCCTTCTCATTACCACAAGATTAATATAGCTCCTGTCTGCTTACTAGTTAGGCCCTCACCGGGCTATCATCTTCTCAATAGTATTTAAATTCCTGTTCGTAGTAATAGCTTTGTATCTTGACTTAGAAATTATCTTATTAAACACGGTGTTACTATCGCTTCCTTTTGGCGCCTGCCAGTACACTACCTGATCACCAGCAGCTATGCGCTCGACCGAAGGATCGAGCTCACTCGCATAGTGCACCAATTCCTCTACCGTTGCTTGCGAGCCGCAGAAGATTGCATAGCGATGCTTATCGGTGGCATCGCCAAATGGCCAGGCCGCCACAACCGAAGCGAGCTTTTCTTTTAGAAAAATGAGAACATGGGCCGAATACTTAAATCGTTCGGTCAAAGCTTTTTCAACACCTTCTTTAAGTTCCCCACTCGCTAGGTTTGACGAAAGGGTGACATTCCCCGATTGTAAATAGGTTTTTATATCCTGAACCGGCAAACTTTGCAGACACTGCCGCAGCTCGTTCATCGGTACACGAATCCCTCCCACATTCACGCCGCGTAAAAATATTGCATATTCTCTCATTACTACTAAGAATATCGTACTCATCGCTATCTTGCCAGGAGACCCGCATGCTTATCGATGCTTCGTTCCCGCAAAGCTTTGTCGACCAAAAGCACAACCTTGCACACCAAACAAGCTTACGCTAAAGTTGTAATAACAATATTTACTTTGGGGGCATATGGGCAAGTATAAAGGTTTTACGATCGTCGAGCTACTAATTGTCATCGTGGTAATCAGTATCCTTGCCGTCATCACCATGACCGCCTTTAACGGCATACAAGCAAGTGCCCGCGATACTGAACGCCGAACAGATATAAGACAGCTAGCGCAGCAGCTTGAAGTGTATCATAGCGACAATGGCTTTTATCCTTTATTTTCACAACTGAGCAGTAGTTCATGGCGTGCCGCTAATATGCCGAGTGTTAAGGACGGCCTCGTGACTCCGCCGGGTAGAGCCACACCCGGGATCTTCAATGTTACCTCCCCCACCATCAGTCAGTATGGATATTATACCGTCAATTCTTGTGTCAATGGCCAATGCGCAAAGTACCGACTGCTTTGGAGAAGTGAGGTAACCAATCAGATTGAAACCCACATCGGTGCTACTGGCCTGTAATTTATCCTCACTGTGCGCCGCCAATTCTGCTGACGAATGGAGTTTACGATACGGGAACGACACCTTCAGAAGGCCGTAATGTTGCCAGGCAATTGCCAGGTTCTCGGTGGTTTGGCGTCGAAGGCTACCATTCAGTCTATCTCTTCGGCAGTAACCGCTGTGCACGTGGCGTGGTTCATAACTACTTCACAGCTGGAAGTCTGCCTCCAAGTAACTTCGTCTGTCGTAGAGACGACCGGTAACTACCGGTTCGCTACTTAGTCCTAACGGCTAGCTGCGAACGGCCCGGACCAAAAATCGTGTTCGGGCCATTTTATTGACCTAAAAAGAAACCTGGAATCATTGACTCCAGGTTTCTGTTCAGGTGGCAATTTAAAATTATCTGCCGTAGCAAGCTTCTAGTCCATACGTAACGCGACTATACCTCCGACGCTTCAGATGCAAGGTTCATTTTTCCGACGTTTAGCTGCCATGATGTGCCATATTTGTCGTTAAACCAGGCGTATTTTTCACTAAAGCCGTAATCGTCCAAAGGAAGCATTAGATCGCCGCCTTCAGATAGTTTTTCGTACAGCTCATCAATTTCTTCAACGCTATCGCATTCAACGAAAATTGACACTGCTGGCGAAGCGTTCCACACGTGCTGTTCGTTGTTTTCAGAGGCGAAAAACTCTTGACCATTCAGGGTAAATTGTGCAAATTTCACCATACCCTTGTCGCCGCCGTATTCACCTTCTTTGTAGTGAAGAAGACTGTCGAGCTTCGAGTTTTTAAATACTGAAACATAAAACTTGACCGCTTCTTCAGCTTTACCAGCTTTGTCGTTTACAAAAGTAATATAGGTTGTCATTTTTCCCATAATTATCTCCTTATCTTATTATTTACTTGGGTGTGCTAACCGATTACATGGTAGGCTTACCCTTTCCTTTCTATTAGCTGAATCAGGTTGCCGCAGGTGTCATCGAGTATCGCGATTTTAACGCTATCCATCTGCGTCGGCTTCACCACAAATTCCACACCCAGCGCAGTGAGCCGTTGGTATTCATCGTCAATATTGCTGACACCAAACATGGCCGCCGGAATGCCCTCTTCTGAAAGGCCCCTTTTGTAATCCTGGATAGCCTGGTTTTCACTTGGCTCAAGCAGGAGCTCGGTTCCCTCAGGATCGTCCGGTGAAACGACCGTTATCCACTTATGTTCTCCCATGGAGGTGTTATATTTTTTAATGAAACCAAGCTTTTCAGTATAGAATTCGAGCGCCTTATCTTGGTCGTCAACAAAAATACTCGTCAGAATAATTTTTATTCGGGCTGGTTTAGACGGCTGCATTTTGATCGTTGGTTTATTGTTTAGAATTAGAAAGCGATACTTCCCGCGACGCTCAGACCGAAGCAGCCCTGCGCTCTCTAAGATACCGACGTGCTTCACAATCGCTGGCCGCGACATAGTTAGCTTGTGCTTCATAGCCAGCCGAACCGTCAGCTCGTACAGAGTTTGTTCTTCACGTTCAGTGAACTCATCTAAAATAAGCCTTCTGGTTGGATCGGCTAATGCTTTAAATACTGCATCTTTGCTCATAACACATAGTATATATAACCATATGGTTTCATGTCAAGAGATATATGCCTTTCTTTTAGCGGCTGCGCATGTGAATAACGACAATTGCGTGAGCACTAAGAGCGTAGCACGAAAAGCCCGCCCGAAAAAAGCGAGCTTCCTGCGTTACAGGTCGCAGGACTTGGGCTTTTTGCGGACGGGGAACTAGATGGATAGCGGGCCTACTCTCCAGACAATAACGGCGCCGTTCAAATGGCCCAAACCCTCGATCTGGATGCCATCCACACCTTCAGTGAAGATGAAGCTGGCCGGTTCGCCTTCGGAGTCGATAAGCCATTCGTAAGTCCCTTCTGGCATACGCTCCCGAATCTCGGTAGCGTTGAACCAAACCTTCTGACTGCGGCGGGTCGTCCCCGTGCTGACAGCCAGCAGAATTCGATCGTCTCGCTCCTCCATCATGTCGAAGAACAGATTTACTGCTCGTACGATCTTTTGGGTGTCAGGGTCGAAGAACGAATGGATCATGAAAGGACCGGTGCACACGTGTGCTTCCATCACGAGCACCTCTCAGTGGACAGTGATAACTTATATATTATAATATTACTATACTATAATGTCAATATGCATTTACTAAAAATTAGCTCCCCCCCTTGCTAACGCATTTTCTCAATGCAACAGAGCCGATCCCAACAAGGCCTTGAATAGATACATATAATTACTTAATTGAGAATAATGGCATAAAACATGGTGAGGTATATACAAGTCAATGCCTTAATCTTTGGAAATGCTGCCTGCGTAATCTGACAATCAACCCTTTCCTAGTTATTAAATGTGGCTTCATTGATTTCTGTTATATAATGTCTTTATCCTTCCCGATCTGAGGAGAGTATCGTGACCGTTGATGAACTGCTTGCCAATGCGCGGAAAGCTGAAGAGATCCGCGCGCTGCCTGCTACGGCCGCGCGTGGTGCTGAGGCATATTTCCAGGCTTACTATTTTGTCGCAGTTGACAATCCAAACGAAACCCCAATTACACTCCGGATCATGGCAGATGAGTACCTTTCGATGACTGCGTCTCCGCCTTTAAGCAATGAGGAAGAAGAGGCCTCGGAACTTGCCAGATTTATTCTTAGGCGCCTGAATCCAAGGTGATAAACGAGCCTCGTCATGTTATGACGAGGCTCTTTAATTTAATACCCCTTCGCCGCATCTCGACTCTCGGTCAAGTGAGCGAAGCTCTTGAACTGCTACTAGATTTTTTACCAATCTCATCATGTTCATCAAATTATAGTCTGCTATTAAACAAAAAAATATCCTCGCACCCGGCTAGCATACAACTAGTCGGATGCGAGGATTCAGATGTTACCGCAGGTTGCCGGGAACCTTGGTGAAGTCGGGGTCAGTCGCGTAGCGCGTCGGCTCGTCGGTCGTTTCAGCCGCCTTACTGCCGGGTGCTTCCCCTTCGCTTGCACCGGGCCAGTTGGGCGAACCTATCAGGTACGAAGGGTCAGTGGCGTTAGCCATAATAATGCGCTCCCTACAAATCGTGGATAGATTGCGTGCGAACGTAATGCGCTTATTAGTATACGCTACAGTACTTCGGTGTCAAGCGAGGCAACTGCTGGAGCCTTGCTATAAAACCCCCAAAAAATCCTATTACAAAACTATGCAACCATATGCGCGTAGGCGGTCGGGAATGTAGTTGCGCCACTCGAATACCCAAATCAAAAAGCGGTAATTTGACTATTAGGCTCAAGCAGCATATAGTAAACGCGTTCGCCTCTCATGAGAAGGAGTACCAATGTCCAAAGTGGGCAATGTGGTGGCAATCTTTCCTCTTCCCAGAAAAGATCGCCGAAAGACCGACTATGCGCTACGTGGCCATCTTGACGCCTCACAGATTGAGAGCCTCGATGGGCTACTCAGGCGAAGGCTCGGGGGCAACGCACTAAGCGCTCTTGCATGTCAAGCAAATCACTTGTTGGTTCTAGCAGATAATGGCAAGGCTGACGCCATCGAAGGAAAAGAATTTCCTCTTCTCAGCGCGCTTCGCGACGTTTTATCGGTAACGGCCGACTACAGCGGTGTTATTCAAAGTATTGAGAAGGGTTCGGGTAAGTTCCGCGTTTCGCTTGTGCTGCTGGGAGGACATACTGCGGAGCAACAAATGCACGCAAGCAATCGCCTTACTCGAGTTGAAGGTCTTAGCTCGCCAGGCTTGTACACTGGCTCCTCAACGCTCGCTTTCGACGTTAGCGGTAACCCGAAGAGTAGAATGAAAGCACTGCTTGATGGCCTGCTAAAGGTGGGCATTGCCGCTACGGTCATGCCGTAGCCAGATAGACACGACGCTTCAGCTAAGTCCTGCCCCAACTTAAAATTACAGCGTGACGCAGTAAGATGAACTTTATCTTACTGCGTCACGCTATTCATTTATTTATCCACAAGCATCCAGTGTGCTTACAAAACTGTTAATGAGCTCCCACTTTATACTGAGGCATACCCTCAACTCGTTACCGTAAATAGAATACTTTTAGCTGTAATCATTCCTAACAGTTGCCAAATTGAAGGTGCAGTTTACAACGAAACTGCACCATAGCCAGATCACTTCTTATTGTTATGGCCCTTGTAGCCTCGCTCCACCAAAAGAGCATGAGCTTCTCTGACTGCTGGCGGAATGGTTTGAGCGACTTGCATACCCGTTCGAGTGTATGCGTCTACTCGTTCAATATTGCCGATAAGCCGAGCGGAAATGTATGCGTCGCCTAGCTCGTCGAGGGCTTTTTCTAAAGTCGTCGCCTCATGATAGCGACAAAAGAAATCTACCTTCTTACCCTTCCACTGCGCCAATGCCGTAGCCCTAAAGCGTTTAGTCATGTAAGGTATATGTACCAGAATAACCGAACGGATCGTATGGCCTTTCAAAAGCGCTTGCGACAGGGTAATGTTTTCACCGGTATGCCGTGCGCTTCGTTCGCGGATTATCGCGCTTTCAGGTACGCCTGCCCTTAGGGCAATCTCTGCCATCCGATCGGCTTCAACCGCCGCAAGATTCTTACTGTAGCCTCCCGAAAACACGATTCGCGGTGCCCAGCCGTGCAAGAACAATCTTGCAGCCTCACGCGCAACATTCATATCCTTGCAGCCGCCTGCAATAATAACATCGGCTTTTCTCAGCGGCGACTGCTCAGATAGATAGTCCCAAAGGATTTGCAGAAGTACTTTATCTTGACGAGGCAACATGCCTAAACGCCCTTTCTATTCGTGACAACAAGTCTACTTAACTATATTACGGTTAGCCACTAGCAACAAATTAAAAGTTTTTGGAAAAGACTTTGACGGTTCCTAATTAATCTCCACTAGCTAAGTTTCAAGCATACCAAACGAAAGGTGCACGCGATTTAGTTTCTCTTAGCGGAACACATTAGGTCAAAAATTATTGAGTCAAAAAAATTTGCTTATAGTCAAAGTTATTTTTAGCTACTATACCAACGTACCTTGCAAGCACGAGAGAAAAGGTGACATCATGAAGGTTGTTGTTGAAGGACGCGACCCCGGCTATGAGTTTGACTGCACGAGTTGCCGCTCGAAACTGATCGCCGAGCCGCAGGACATCAGGGTCGGCTACTTCGGCGCCAACTACGGCGGCGATCAGCCGGAACGCTCCTACTACACTGAGTGCGTGGTGTGCGGCCAGACCCGCCGCATCTCGGCAAGCCGTCTGAGCAAGGCCGCGCGCGACCAGGCTGACGCCCGGGAGAATAAGCCCGAGTAGGTAACGCCCTTGCCAACTGCAAACGCTAGCTCCACTGCAAGCTAAGAGGTACTCGCCCTGCATTTCCATTTAGGAGGTGCAGGGCTTTATCAAGAAGGTTATTCCGTTATAATAGTTTTTAGCGATCACTCGAGAACTTAAGGATGCTCATGAAGTTGAATGGCCGGGATGGCAGTACGGGAATATAACCTTTGAGGATGAGGTTGAAGTTAATGTTGAGGAGATGCGTGAACTGCTCGATGATGGCCAGAAGGAGTCCGCAAGCTAGGCTACTCAAACTTTAGCAGAACAAATCTACTTCTCGTCATATCCTATGCGACCACTACCAGTAATTATACTAATCACAGTTTCTTTCGATATATCACCATTCGTTACAGATAAACATATCTTGTGCAAACTCTTGTATCAAGGTATGACACATATTCTACCGATTCAAGTAGATCGGAGTCGTCTCCTGTGTAAGCCTTTTTCCGCAGTCGTGGCTCTGTCTCATAGTCATGATTTATGATTAAAATACATTTTTCGGCCCCAAGCTTTGATTTCCTGATAAAGTGGTTAGTAGCTTGGCCGGTTCGTTCTGGACAACTAAATATCGGACCATTTGCTATTGAGCCAATCAATGAAGCTGATCTAGCGGTGAGCGGACAAGGAACGGATGACGACTTTGCCAATATGACTCTCGATTTTGGCTTTACGTGTAGTGCGCTTGCTAGTACGGGCACGAGCCAAATACAGATAGCATTAATTGCGGCTGGCTTCATAACTACGGCAAGCGCAGCAACACTTTATGCTACGAAGAAGACCGTTTTTAACTCATAACAGGATAGCTGTAGAGCATTCGGTAAGAGTTGTTTCTTTACTTCGCTCGTCAAAATGACTCAAAATAAACCGCTTATGTTCGTAAAAATAATGATATAATTAAAGTCAAGCTAAGCATAAGAAACAAGGGCTTATATGCCAGTGTGGGCTGAAAATAAGAGAGGGCAATAAAGAACATGCGCAGACCAATAGAGCGGTTACACCTTTTTATAACTAATGTGTGCGGCAGATATCTGCCCATAAAAGCACTCCGGCAAAACCCAGGGAGATTACGCAAGTCAAAGGCTTGGTACGCTGCAGGAATTACGGCGCTTGTAGCAACATTCACACTCAGCTCTTTCCTTATCGGTCCAGCCATGGCAGCCACTAACACTACCCTCAAATGGACACCGCAAACGGCCAGTGCTACAGCAATATGGAATTCGGTAGTCTGGTCACCGGAGCTCAATATATTTGTGGCTGCAGCCGTTGGTGCCACAAATAACGTAATGAGGTCGACAGACGGTATTACTTGGACGACACATTCTACGCCTGTAGCAACTAATATTCGCGACGTGGTATGGGCAGCAAGTATTGGTAAGTTCGTAGCAGTCACGCCAACCGGTCTGACTTTTTCGAGTACCGATGGGGCTACCTGGGTGAGCGAGGGTGCCATACCTACACCCCAACAGTGGTGGGAAACGATTACTTGGTCTCCCGAGCTGGGAATGTTAGTCGCAATTAGCTGTGGTATCGGTGGAACTGGTTGTAATAATAACCCCGCAAACCGCGTCGCTACTTCTACAGACGGCGGTGCTACCTGGACGACGCACCCAGACGCTGGAGACTTCCAATACTGGTTTGTAGACTGGTCTTCGGAACTGGGGCTATTCGTGGCAACAGCACAAAATGGCGGCACGCAAGGGGTGATGACCAGCCCCGATGGTATTAACTGGACCCCACGAACGACTCCTGTTGGTGCATGGTGGGGTCTTACTTATTCCCCGGATCTCAACTTATATGTGGTGGTCGGAACAGATGGCAAGATTATGACCTCGCCGGATGCCATTACATGGACACAGCGCACCGCTCCTGTAGCGAACCAATGGCGATCCGTCGCCTGGTCTCCCGAGCTTAGTCTTTTTGTAGCCGTAGGTAACACCGGTACAAACCGCATCATGACCTCACCAGACGGCATCAACTGGACAGCTAGGCCTGCCGTCAACAACAATACATGGAAAGATATTACATGGTCTCCCGCACGCCATGCCTTTGTGGCAGTTGGTGATACCGGCGGTGCCAGTCAAGTAATGACGGGTGCGATGGTAACTGCGACCACCACCTCCGCAACAAGTATTACAGGTTCAACAGCCACTTTACGGGGTGATTACCTCGATAATTACCCCGGCGCTAGCGTTTTCTTCCGCTACCGCGTGGCAGGTTCAGGCGGAGCCTTTACGAGTACTCCAATCCAAAGTGCCCCAGCGCAGGGATCTTTCAGCGCGAATATTACCGGCCTTAGTCCAAATACAACTTATGAATATACCGTAGTTGTGCAATGGCCGAGTGCTACCGGCACCCAAGAAATACAAGGCGGCTTCGAGCAATTTACCACTCTCTTTTCACAAGTCCACTACCGCAAAACGGTTAGCCCTGTAGTTACGAGTATTACCCCTGGCCAAACCTTCACCTATACCGTAGCTGTCGAAAATGTCGGCACCACGCCGCTTACTGGCCTTTCATTCACTGATGATTTAAGTGATGTTGTGGATGATGCAGTATACAACAATAATGTGACCTCTGGCGGCACCGGAACTGCCTCATGGAATGGATCCAACGAGATAAACTGGAATGGGAACTTGGCCATTGGCCAAACGGCTACCATTACCTATTCATTTACCATGAATGATCCGGTTACCGGTAACGGTACCCTAAGGAACAGTGTCGTCGGTACAGGCGCAGGTTCTAACTGTACTGCAAATCCAGCGGTTGACCCAGAATGTATGACGGTCTCACCTCTCCCTGTTATTTCAAGTCAAAAAACTCTTGTTGGCCCTGCAAACCCTAAAGCGGGTGACACGGTAGATTACCAATTCACGATCACTAACACGGGCGGTGCGGCGGCAACTGGCGTTGCAGTGGCAGATAACCTTGTTGGCGTACTCGACGATGCAACTTATAATAACGACGCAAGTGCATCAACGGGTACCATTACCTACGATGCTGGGAGTAAGCGAGTTATCTGGAATGGCGACCTTGCCGCTAGCGGTAGCCCTGGGGATAGTGTCACCGTGAGCTACTCGGTGGATGTAAATGGTGCTGATAATCTAGGCGATGCCATGCTAAATAATGCGCTCATTACCTCTGATTGTCCGAATCCTGCAATTTTTAACCCAGCCACGCCTGGTTACGAAGCAAATTGTGTCACCAGTACGCCAGTTGCCGCCTGGACAGCAGTTAAGACAACCGCAGCAGCAAATGGCATTAAGCTGGGGGAAACCGCCAATTATACAATTACTGTTACTAATACCGGTGCAGTAAACTTAACTGGCGCAAGTGCTCCTGCTCTAGATGATGATCTGACTGATGTTATTGACGATGCTGACTTTGATAGCGCTAATGCCCAAGCAACGATTGGAACTGTAAGCTACGCCAGCCTAACTCTTCACTGGACAGGTAATCTAAATGCCGGCCAAACAGCCACAATTACCTACGGCGCTACAGTGAAGCCACAGGGGAGTCTTGGCAATGCAAGTTTGGCAAACGCCATAGGTGCAGGTCCAATGAACTGTCCAGTAACACCTACCGCTAACCCTAGCGACCCTAGTTTTAATGCCAGTTGTGCTACCTTAACCTCAATTGACACTACTGATCCTGGTACTGGTCCTGGTGGTCCTACGACACCTCCAAACGGCTCATCGTCAGGTGGCTTAGCCGATACCGGCCAAAATATTCTTTGGATTATTCTCGGCGTAGTCATACTACTTGCAGGCGGAATCGTTGGGCTATTTGGCCGCAATATTCGAAAACTACTTAAAAGCAACTAACGGAGCTCCGATTAAATAGCGTAGTCTATGAAACAAAAGCTAACTACATATTCTATACTCGCTTTTGTCTCAGCTACGATCTGGGCGGTGTTAGGCGTATCCCAGACTGCATATGCAGCAACCTTTACGGTGACGAACACTAATGACACTGGCGCGGGCTCATTACGACAGGCGATAACCGATGCGAACGCTACTGTTGGATCGCACGCCATCACCTTTAGCATTCTAGGTGCTGGACCGCATGTTATAACACCGGCAACTGCACTGCCTTCACTGGGCTTTGGTGCTGGGACAACACCGCGCTCAATTATGATTGATGGGTGTAGCCAGCCTGGATCTGTATGTGAGAGCTTTCCGTTGACTTTAAAAATACAGATTAACGGTGTGAATGCCAGTACATCAACGACTGGAATATTTGGAATAAACAAAACAGACGGGGGCATGACTATACGTGGTCTCTCGTTGACCAACTCCCAGGGGTGGGCGATCGCGGCAAATAGAACTGCCTATAATGGTCAATTTTGGAATCCCGATAACTTCGTGGCTGAATACAACTACATCGGCTTAAAACCAGATGGGACAGCTGCGCCTAATGCCAATGGTATTCGGCTAATAGGAGCGGTTGGTGGTACTCAAGGTGGAGACGGAGATAGAGTTTCAAATAATGTCATAGGCGCTAATACTGGGGCTGCACTTATAACTAACGGCGCTGCCAGCGTTTTTACGGCCATACAGCCGATGGATAACTTGATCATAGAAAATAATATCGTCGGGCTTGATCCTACCGGAACCCAAGCTAGAACTAATGGCAATGGTGTAAATGTCAGCGGAACTAATGGGGCTATTGTGCGCAATAACCAGATAGTAGGCAGCACGGGATATGGTTTGGATGTTCGTGCGCAAAGTATGAACTTGCTAATAGAAAACAACACGA
This sequence comes from Verrucomicrobiia bacterium, assembly GCA_035629335.1. NCBI lineage: Bacteria > Pseudomonadati > Verrucomicrobiota > Verrucomicrobiia > Verrucomicrobiia bacterium. Next base: position 88,253 of record DASPIB010000007.1, on the reverse strand, counting down.
TCCAAAGCAATGGCACGAACGGTATAAGTTTTGCGAAAGGCACTATCGCTAACCCCACGTTCGTTGGCCCAGTGACACTGTACGGCAATACGGTTACAGCTAACGCCCAGACCGGCATACTAGCTACTGATGCACCCGGTATTACTATTGGCGGAACCGGTACAGGGCAAGCAAATAACATTTCAAATAATGGCAACACGGGTGTATTGATGACTGGAGCACTTACGAACAGTGGCAGCATAAGAGGCAATACAATGAGTTCGAACAACGGGGCGGGAGTATCAATCAGCGGGGCGTCGACTATCCAGGTAACAAATAACAATATCAACTCTACTGTCGATGCAGGGGTAGTTTTGAACAGTGCGACTAATCTTACCTTAAATGGCAACAGCATTCAGAATAATGGTATTGGTATTAGGGGTCAGACAGTGACAAGCTCAACAATGCGCGCTAATACGATTGCTAACAACGCACTTGGCGGGATCCTCCTTGATACAAATACGAATAACGTTACCATCGGAAACTTTGTTGGGCAAGAAAACCATATACATGACAATGGCGGTCCGGGGATTGCCGTAGGAGGTAACAATACAGACACTACAGCAAGCGTAAGAATCCGTATGAATACTATTTATAACAATGCTGGTCTTGGCATTGACTTAGGATCAAATGGTGTCACCCCGAACGATAGTGGCGACGGCGACACTGGTCCAAATAAGCTGATCAACTTCCCGGTCATACAGTCAGTCGCCAGAGGTTCGGTAAAAGTAAAAGGTACGTATACCGGCACAGCTAGTCAAGGCTTTATTCTTGACTTTTACCTAAACAGCAGTCCAGACGCATCGGGGTATGGAGAAGGTCAGACGTACATCGGTTCAACCACAGTTACTACCGATATACTCGGTCAGGCTACGTATGGCCTTACGTTTCCTGGCACAATTCCACCTGTCGGCGTAGTATCTGTGACGGCTACCGATTTTAGTGGCAACACATCGGAATTTAGTAGAAGTGCATATGTGAACCCCATCGCTAACGATAGTAACTCAACGACGACATCCGGCCAGACCACGACATTCAATGTGTTAGATAATGATGAAACAGAGAGTCCAGGATTTGATCTATCTAGTGTCCGCTTAATTGACCCTGCATCTAATAACGAAGTTAAGGATCTTGTTGTGGACGGACAAGGAACGTGGCACGTTAATACTGATGGCACGATCGCCTTTACGGCGCTAGCCAGTTTTATTGGTATTACGTCACCCGTTAATTATGTGGTAACCGATGTGAGCGGAATGAAGTCAGAGCCAGCCGCTTTATCGGTGACAGTAAATGCGCCCTCGGCTGCATCAACCTCAAATACAGGGGGCGGACTGGCTAACACTGGTCAGAATATACTAGTCCTATCCTCGCTCGCGGGAGTACTGTTGCTTGCCGGTGTCGGGGTGTTATTTAGAAAAAGAATAATAAAGCTACGAAAGCTTAAATTCAAAAATGAGAAGAAAGGTAGGGACCGGATCTACTATTTAGAAACAATGATGCAGCATGAAACGAAGCAAACCAATAGGCAGTTCAAATTAAATAGCCGGAATACACTTATCTACAGTGCATTCCGGCATTTCCTACTTTACGCTCTGAACGGCAACCTCAAGGCCTTTGCGCCCAAGTGCATAGCATTGCGCCTCATTGCCAACTCTTACAACTCCCTGGCAAGACATGATGCGCTTAAGCAATGCCTTCTTAATATCTTGTTGCAACCGTGGTGTATTCTCGATTCGCCACAGGAGCTTGCCCAGCTCCGTATCGGCATTCGCCGTCAACTCATCTGAAGCAACAAGGCCGCCGATAGGAGGGTCAAGGTACACAAATAGCACGTAATACTTCACCTTCTCCACACTAGGGATTGCTGCTACTGTTAGATCGAAACGACTTGCGGTCGCATTAGCAGGCTGCCCTTGAATTGCAGCAGGACAACTCGGCGGCACAAGTGCGTGGCCTCTATTATCGCGCATTGGTGCTCCAAACCAGGGTTGTGCTCTATATGTCATGGGACGCCTCAGTTAAAGTACTGCGGCACCGGCTTCTACTTAAAGACCACATGCGTATGGATGGTCCGGTGCAGTTACTTAGCGAACTGCACCGGACCTACTTGAATGGAAAGCCTTGCTCTTGGCAGTAATTGTAACCTAGAGCTGACCGGCCGACTAACCGCAAATGCAGCGACTAGCTCTTTAGTACCGTTGACCTAAACTTTACCCCAGCAGCAGCAAGCCGACCACTCAACCGTGGAGTATGCGCTGCGCCAGTGGCGTAAAGGAGTACCGATCGATCTCCTGACCGATTTCCGGTCGTCATGTCAATGGCAATATCCCCGAGCCGGGCCAGCATCTTACTGTTGCGGGCTACCTGTTCCTGCTCTTTTTTAGAAGCCGCATCTGTCGAAGATGCCTCGGCTTTCGCCTGGATGGCTTCCCATTCGCTTTCCGTAACTTCAGCGGTATGCACCTCTACCCGATGCAGTAGAGCTCGAGCTGCGACATACGCTAGGTTATTGATAACGCGCTCAGAGCGCCCCTCCTCAAGAAGCTCCAGCAGCTGCGGCTGCAACTCATCCGGTGGTAGAGCCTGGGTTGCCTCAGCAGATACAGGAATAATACTTGGAATGGACGGTGGTTCATCAAGGCTAACAAAGCCCGTGGGCTCAATCGCCAGCACGTCTCCGCGTCGGGCGTCTAGTGCGTCAACAACCTCCTTGAGCTTCTGGTAATCACCCTCGCTGATCTGATCCACGCGCTTTTTTGCCTGGATGCCGTGCACGACACCATAAAGCCGAAGATCAACGGCATTGAGGGCGGAAACTTGCTGACGAGAGAGCGAGAACTCATCATTAGACCGTTCCATGCCTACAAGTATGGTGCTTAATTAATTATTTAACAAGTTAGCTTTGATTCTTACTATGTTTGCTTTTTGCATATGGTTATCAAAACCGATTTAACAGTAGCTCTTCTAGTGGCAGTACCTAATCCTGGAAGGTTTTTGTGTTCGGCTGTAGCTCGCTGTGCATACAAAATATAATAGTATATATTTATATAGACGGAGATTAGAAAGTTTTCTGAGAGGAACAGACATGCCGAGCTTTGACTTCCCTAGTGCGGAAGAAATTGCGAGCCAGCGCCGATCAAGTGAAGACTTCCAAAGTCAAGTTCAGGGCTTTCTAGCTCAAGTCAAGAGGGATATGGTCTCTCGTAAGGGCGATAGCAATGTTGCGGGATACTTGCTCTTTCCGCCCGGCACCAGCCCGGATGTTCGGGAAGCGGTTTGTGATGCCATCAACGCCGTCAATGGCGGCCAAGATTGGGACGCACAACTGTCGACCGACGAAGGCCAGCCGGTACTGATTGTGCACAAGCGTCAGGGCTGACAAACTTATCCGTAACGCTCTTCACTACTGCCGGGGATTCAGAAGCGATTCTGGATCCCCGGCATACACAATATATGAATAGTAACGCGGGAACGCCTCCTTCGCCCTTATCAAACCCCTCACTCCGGCTATAGTGCACTTTCCTAGATCTTTAGTTCATCTCTTGGTTAGACCTACTAAGTCTCAGCGTCATTATAGAACATGCATTGTCGACCTATTATAGATACGCCCTGCTTTAACATGCCTATATTCCGGGGATAAGACTTTAAGCAGTTATAATACTTTGCAAATCAAAAAGAAGCCCCCACTGGGTGTGGGGGTTTGCCAAAACAACCTAAATGCGAAGGTACTTACTCGATGAAAATATCATAGCCTTTACCGGGATCTCCCGCATCAACATACCTCAGCTCAACTTCAGTTCCCTTTTGGAGCCGCAGTGGGTGGTCATGAACTATAAAAAGTTCTCGAGTAACCCACTTACCTGGTAGTTGTTCGACTGACATACGTATTTTAGTCATTCCGGCTGTTTCGACGCTCACATCGCTAATGACTAATGCCTTCATGCTTCAGTCCTTTACGGTAACGAAAATAATGTCAACCAAACCATACTATCATACCAGCCTGAAAACTATGGTATTAACTAATAACTTTAAGACCACACAGTAAGCGTGTGCATCCATACAAGAGCCTTGGAGCGTCATGCATATCTCGCTTGTTCTTCTAGGAAACCGGCTGCAGAGCAGCAAATGAGAGCGAGTAATTGCATTACCCAGGTCGAAGGCGTTCGATTAGGCACTTCTTAGCTCTGGCAGGGAAGCTCGACTCGCATTGAACGGCACGCGTCTCCTGTCTCTCCGCGCCAATCCAGGCGCTGGAGGACGGAGATACAACTTTTTGCAACACTTTACACCCTGAAAGGCGTTTAAATACTTAGGTAGTTATTCTCCGCAAAGTTCAAATGGCAAATTTAAACGAGCCGTTCTCAGATATATTCCAAGAACGGCCCAGCGCCTTAAGCGGAAGCAGGCATGAGGAAGCGATAGTGTTCCCATGTGTTACCATCTGACTTCAGGCCGAGCTCCCACAGATCATGAACCCAGCCTCGGCGCCGCGCTACCTCCACATCAAAGACGGCATTGCCGGCACTGTCAAGACCGCGAAAGATCATGCCCGACCGCACAACATGGTACCAGGTCTCCTTTTCTGGGGGCAGCGCAATGCGAATCCCGTGGTCGGTGCAAAAGTGCAGTTCGTACGTCCTGCCTTCGACAAGCTCGGAAAGAGCCTTGACAGCACCAGCAGGTAACGCCGGCTTGGCGAGCGTCCTCTGATCAAACTTATCACCATTGAGCGGACACAGGCCTGCTCGGTTCTCTCGATACACTGGACCTTCTCTCCTGGTCGGCGAGCTAATACTTATATTCTATCATAACGTTTAGGATTGCCATTTTACACCTTGAGACGACCCTCCTGGTACCTCGCTGCACTGAACCACCAAACCGGTGCCAAACTCTTGCTTGTGCCTACTATCAATGCTCGCATTCCTTAAAATTGCAATCTTAATTTATTATGATAGAATTAGTTTATTCTGCTCTCAGAGCTGAAGAAGTCCTAGCAGTATCCTCCTTGGGAGACTTTGTGCGTGAACTTAAGAAATTCCCGGAACTTCCTGAGCTTCTTGAACTTCTCGCTGCCAATGATCTTAGCCGCTATACCATTGTTCGCCACGGCTATCGGGTGGCCCGTATTGCTGGAGATGATGTCACCGATGGCCCATTCATTTATGAAGGCGGTGACGACTTCGACTTCTTGCAGGACCGCCTCGCTGCAGCTGCAGAAAGTCGTGTCGATAACCATGAATGCTACGAGATCATGGCTCCTGACGGAAACATTTTCTGCATCTGGTTCCGCGACTGGAGGGTGACTGTCGGCAAGGCCATCATGCCCTACTAGACGATCCCGGTGTGTGCCGGCTTTATGCACACACCGGGTCCACACTGAAATTAACGACACCCCTAATCAGACCGTTATTTAGATACCCGTTCATTTTTTGCCATGAGCTTAACAACTATTAATGATTATTAGTTGTTATAAAAAGAAAAAAGTTATATTATAATGTGTCCCCTATTGACAAGGTGAGTGGCATGGGCCTAAAGGTAATTAGTGTCGAATCGCAGGGCCGCTTTGCGCGTGTAAGCTTCTCTGATAACCATAGGATAACTTTTTACGAGAACACCGGCGGTTGGGGAATGCCCACCTGCCTTGAGCGTGTACTGCTCAAGGATGGCGAAGAGATGGTAGTAGAATTTGTCTCACCGTATCAATATCCGATTAATCACCGTCCTTTTGGTTTTCGAGTTCTAAAGGATGGTTATCGCGAGCGTTTGATAGCATACTGGACTCTCGCCCTTAGTCACGCTATCAAGGGCAAGGCTTCCGATGAAACGCTCGCCGATACCTGGCGAACCATCATTTTGGGCGGCCAGGAATTAGAGGATATTAAATCGGGCAAGTAGACGATCTTAACCCTTAATTAATTCTCACGAGTGATAGTTCACTCGTGAGAATATTTATTTCCCTTTGCAACGATGGTAGTAAATGTTATTATCTAAGCGCTATTCGACTTAGAGCGGAGAGAAATTATGCCCACACCGGGTACGAGTGTCGAGCAACCGAGTGGTGGATTGCCGGATAATTTTGTCGTGGTACATGCGCTAGAAAGCCTGCGTCGTCGCGACGTATTTTTCATCGGAGAGGCTAGTTACACCGTGAAGGCTTGCTATTCATCTTCCGATAAGTCTGGGTCGACATTGCTACAGGCGGTCGACAAACGTCAAAGGTCGCTTTGGCTGTTGCAGCATGCACGTAATATCTGGCACATCGCAAGGGAAAGCTATTTCGACTTTAACGAGACGAATCGTACCATTCGTACCTCTAAAGCGACGTTTGGTCCAGCAGGTGATCCGGTTACTATTTTCGATGTCGTCGTTCAGCCTTACCAAAGTGATAGGTTCCTGATTGCAATTAGACCAATCAGTATCCTTGCAAGAGCACTTGATTCCGGCTTGTATCGCGGAACGCAGGTAGCCATCAGCTTGCGTGACAGTATGTGATCTTAGGCGGACAGGCGAACCCTGTCCGCTGTTAAAAAGCGTATTCCAACTTTGACTCCCACATAAAGTCGCCTTGTCCCGATAGAAACATGCAAATAATAGCGCTCTTACCCGTACCTTCACGCTATAGCCGTCTAGGAATGTGCAGGCCTTTACTAGTAGTATCTACATAATTTCTAAACTCCATCAAAAAATTGTATAATGCAGCCCACGTGAAACCTCTTACTGACTATTCTTAGCAGTTCTTTATGGTATACTATCCCCTAGCCTACCCTATGAGAGAGGCACTGATGAAGGCATCGATTTCTGCAAGCGGCATCCTAAAGGTCGTACTAACGGGTACTGTCCCCTTCCGCATCCAGAAAAGGACAGATTGTGGTAATGCGTTTGAGATTCCCGACGTCCCTTCAGTGACGTACCTAGAAATTACTCGCAAAGATGAAGGTTGTACGCTTGTGTTTGATCTTTGTTGGCGAGAAGGACCAGGGATTGGTCGCTGGGTTAAGCCTATTGAAGTTCTGCTCCTTCGACCTACGTGGTACGACGGAGAGATCGAGGATCGGTGCAAGCCCACAGCAACCAATTAGTACTATTTTTGTATTGGCCTCGATAACTCAGCGCTGCGACGGCTAATAAGTAATCAGGGCATAGAGTATCGTAAGCAACTAAGGTAGTTGCGGGGCGTACCGCTTATGGGGCGCCCCTTCTCTTTATGCAAATTTGAAATAGATGGGTATCTATCCGAACTTATAGCCTACCAGGCATAACACTATTCCTATTTATTGATTTCTTTGGAACAAAACTAAGCTCAATTCACTTGCTATAGTACCCGTGAGCGGTAGAAAGTAGATCATTACTGATGAAAGAGATTTGACCTTAGCCTAATACAGTGTTATTTTATAGTAGTTGCCAAGACCGCTAGGAGGTCAGACTATGTCGTTGAATTTTGGGTCGATCTACTATATGTTTCACGAGCTGGATGCTCGCGCTATACGAGACAGCCTTGTACCAAAGATTCTTCGATCTACCTTTGCTCAGCTTATGCTTGGGCACCCAGATGAAGAGTTTTTTGGCAAAGTTGAGGGTATTACCTATAAGTTGAATAACCAAGGCCGCAGAGATCGTATGTCTGCGCTACTAATCGAGCGCGCCCATCCATTTACGCGCACGGAGATTGAAACGCGAGAGGCTGAGTTTTTGCGCCTGCCCGGTTTTCACCATCCTAGAAAGCTCGTTCCCTATGGCTGCGGAGATGATAGACTTAACGAAGCCCTGCTTGACCGCTGCTACTCAGATAATGAAACATGGCAGCAGGTAACTGGATAGACAAGCGTTTACGCCCCGTAGTTTTACTCCGGGGCGGCTATTCTTTACAGGTCGCTAATATATGCATTTGATCGCCATGCTGACGTTAATAAGTTAGGTAGTGTATAGAAACCATCAATTAGTCCCTGCCTTTGACGCGCATTGTCTTTTGGTGCGTTTCGATCGAAGCTCAAAGCAAGTTTCGCGAGTGAGGAACTTCTGGTTAAACTCGTGATGGTAGATTTCATGCATTTATTGTAATGCGGGGGTAATATAGCGTCAGTGTAGTAGTCAAGCTAAATGCTTGACGAACGTAAAAAATTATGTTAATATTAAGTTATATTAACTAGACCCTAGCGCAAGGATTGTACGCTGAGGAAAGAGTAACCCGCCTTTTCCTCATCGTATAACACGGTGACTCTGACTGGTGGCGGTAGTCAAGCCAGAGTATCCTTTTACCGCATCTGGAGATGGTTCGAATGGGTAAAACCGGTAAGACCTTCTACGCTAATGACCGCACCTCGCACTTCATCACGAACGGCAAGTGGGTACTTGAGGGCGTTAGCTGCGCCCCGGGCTACCATCAGTGGTTCATTGGGGCTCACGAGGGACTCCAGCGCATCGAGATCGAACTTCTTTACGGCCAGACGTCCAAGGTCGTCTGGGTCGGTGAGCAGCCCTTCGGAATTCTCCGGTGGGACAAGACGGATGGGGCGTGGCTCCCGACGGGTGGCATTTCTTTTGAGTCCGCCAAGCAGGTCAACAACGGCCAGCTTGGCCACCTGACGCCGATCCCCAAGCTCGCGCGTGTGCACGAGCTGGGCGAGAAGGTTGCTTGGAGTCGCGTGTCCGACCTCGTCGAACTGTCTGGCTACCGCTTCGCGGAGATCGTCGAGCGGTTCTGGCCGTTTGTCGACCGCAGCTACCAGCCGTGGCACCCCTTCCCCGCTACGCTCAAGATGGTTCTCGTCAGCAGCGCTGACGAGATCAGGACGCAACAGCGGAAGATCGAGGAGTTCACGCAGAAGGACTTGCTGGACAAGCTCCAGAACAACTCGTCCTTCTACAACAACGCGTGGATCCCGGCATCGCTGGGTCGCACCATCCTCCGACTGATCGCCCTCGGCTACGAACCGATCGGGGCGACCAGCACCTGATTCATCAGGCACCCCCGCAAACAACTTCAACCCGAAAGGGTGAAGGCCTCGCTTGCGGGGTTTTCACTTTCAGTTAATTTACAGGTAAAGCTTGGTCGTACAAATTTTTCATGCGTAAGAAAGTATATGTCTGCGCGTAATACCGTCAGTGAGCAATTGTTATGTGTAAAAATGTAGGATTCTAAATCATAGTAAAAGCACCCATTGGTGATAGAAATATCACCAATGGGTGCCGAAGTGCAACTACCTAAGGAAGCTCACTAGCTTATGCTTTTTGCAGAGCTCCTGTGTAATTTGCGGGCCACTGCGCTGTATGCGCTCGACAGTCTCTCGTACCCTCTTAGAACTTGCGAGTACTCCGCTGGACTTCAGTTTATCTACAATCTCTAGCATCATTCTATCTCTATCTTCAGGCTTGAGGTAGTCGAATAGCTCAAGACAAAGCACGAAGTAATTATCCCTGCTTTCCCACCACGCACTGAATACAAGATTTGAAGGCAGGTCTTGCTTGATAATCACCACTCGACGAATTGCTTCGAGAGCGGCGATTCGCTCCTTGCCAGATAGTTTACTCATTTGCTCCTTGATGTCTACAGGATAGACGGTAGCACGAGTAAACCTTTCAGTAAAAAGCTCAACAAGCTTTTCGTGCGAGACGGCCATGGCCCCTCCTTTGTCGCAGAGTCAGACTTCGTTAGCGGCGATCAAGCCAGAGCTTAGCGCCAGCAAGGTCATGTAGCGGATCGTAAGCAGTCCCCCATTTCCACTTGCCTTCGGCGCTAGGAGAGACCTCCAGGGTCACCTTATGATACCCACGCTCGTGGATCTCGTTGTACTTATTCCTGCTCTTTTCCTTGCTACTCTGGAGCGCAGTGGCGTGACGCTCGGTCCACATGGCTGCCTCGTTTGTAGGGATAAGATAACCGCCGAATCGGCGTCCAGCATAAGGACCTTCATACACTCCGCCCGACCAGTCGATGAACACTACGCGATTGAGCGCTCCAGGCCCGAAACGTGCCAAAAGGGCTACCATTAGCGATCGAGAGTCGATACGGATCATCGAAGATGGGCTGAACGATACTGAGCGGCCACCCGGCCCAAACCATCCTTGTGTTCCATCGAAGTACATATTGTCACTCGGACGAGCAGTCACCAAAGGCTCCTAGTTGAACTAGATTGAAATGGTGCTATCTTCTAGAAGTAAAGCATCTAGCGCAATAAGCACTATAACATAACTATCCAGGTTATCACTAAGGCGAGGGTTGTGCTTCGTGGTACAATATCGGTTGGTTAGGTACGTTCGAGGTAAGCGGAATGTTAATATAAGCCCTTTCGGCAAATGAGCCGCACACATTAGGGAGCTGTCATGAATAACTACGATCTTACCCTAGGTTATGTCCGGAGGATTGTAACGGCAGTTGGTCCTGTAGAGACAGCAGAAGATGTGAGGTACTTGCGATCAAAGCCGGGCACAGAGCAAGCAAAGCTTCACGGTTTTCTCCTTCGGGAACGCGAATCACTGCAAAACGAAGTACGCACTTCAAAATGTCTTCAACCTCAAGTGTCAACCCTCGTACATTCACTTATCTTGATTGAACTACTACTCACAACCAGCGCGCCGGTTAGCTTGATGGCTGTCAACAGCGCTGACCCAGGAAATGACAAGCGACACCGTAATGTGTTTCTTGATGCAGCTGCCGCGGCCCTCGTTCGATTGTCGGGTGGACTGCTTGAAGTAGTTGAACGGCTATGACTGTCCTTATACTTAAAGTCGAAGCTTGACATTGAAACTCCCATAATCGACAATCCTCAAAGCATCACTACTCAAGTTAGGGAGCTTTCGTGGAAGAAAAAGAGCGAGAGGCAGCGCTCGATCGTTTGCTGGCAGCAACAAACAGAATCAGCGATCCAGGTGAACTAGCAAAGCTTGCTCGTGATGCTGAACTGCTTGCTGATTTCGAAGCCAGCATGAAGAAAGCTCGAGAGCTAGCGAGTCGGACACGTAAGCGGAAAGCTGATACTGCACTCGTCAATTACGACGATGCGCTTGCATTCGGACGTCAGATTGGCTTGACTCAGCAGCGGATGTCGCGATTTTGGTCTAGTCTTCATAGAAGGGGCCGTTTCATGAGAGGCAACAGCAAAGATAGTTACCAAGCCGCTGAAATCAGCATAAAAGAGCTTCGCCAGAAGCTCCATACGTTCTCGGGGCTATCAGAATCAGAACGTATGATTCTCGAAGTTTGGTTGCTGAATCTTTAAGGCGATAGGCATTCCGCTCTCTTGGCTCATCACTATGACCTGAGGGAGGTAGCGGTACATACCATAGAACCAGCCTATGCTGGTTCTATGGTATTTTTAAAGCGCCATCCTTTTTCCGAGTAGCTTTCAGCGACCGAAGATCTATACAAGTGCAGCATCTTCTTGATACCACTGGAAATCATAGCTAAGATACTGCGCCGCATCTCATGCATTCTTCAGTTCAGCGCCTTCTTACGTATAATTAAGCCATGAGTACAAATAAGATGATTGGCAACTTTGCTGGTAAGCCCAAGACCCAAGCTTTCTTATCGAGCATAGCGGCGTATGTCCAGGAGCTTGGCCCTAGTAAGCAGGAAGTGAAAGCCCAGGTTAGCTACTCGGTTAACCGTAAGTTCTTGTGGCTATGGGCTTATGAGAAAACCGCCGATGGGATGCTCTATCTAACTGTTTGTCTTGATAAGAAAATAGACGATCCGCACTTTCATTACGTCAAACAGGTCAGCAAAAACAGGTGGAACCACCACGTTGAGGTTACCTCTTGGCAAATAGTAAACAGCGACTGGCTGCATCGGCTTATTGACGCAGGTTACGAGTTTGCGCAAAAGTAAAGGTCAAGCACCCTAGTTTTGCCTGAACAGTGACGGTTTACGCAATCAGGGTTTGCCTCTTTAAGAGGAGCGAGGGATTTCTAGCTTGCCCGATTCAATGAGTGAGCGAAAATTCCACAGCCCTGGCTTTTCAGTTTTGTAGCTCCAGTAGAACCAACCCGCGGCGTTCTCGTATGCTGCGAGTTGCGTTTGCAGGTGCCGCTGAGTGATGGCTTCCCGCTGATCTGGCGCTTTGTTTTTCATTGTCTCGCCACGCATCACGCCGCTCCACTCCCCCACAATAACGGACTGGTCTCGAGCAAGCTTGGCGAGCAGCTCGCGCCACCGCTCAATTTTTCCTAGGTACCAATCAGCCGACATGAACCCCGAGAACAACGTGCTCATATGGTACAGATGTACGTCCATGACTACCGGATGGCTGCGCCGCTTTAGCCCACCCGACATCAGGCGCGGGGTAAACGCATCACTAAAGACAACTCGCGTGTGTGGTCGCAGCACCTGGCTTAGGCGGTCGTAGGCTTTTCGGTAATAGTCACGCAGTTTGAACTGAAACAGCCCAAGTTTTGGCTCGTTGGTAATCTGCAACCCCCAGAAGTATGGATTGTCGCGATAGCGGCGGGCGATTTGCTCCAATATATCAAGTGAGCTGCGGCGAAGCGAATGCTGCCGTAACCACCCAGCTTTCCCCTTTCGGCCACTGTGGTCGCGCCCATTTTGTGAACCCGGCAGGCCATGTACGTCTATAATAGTGTGCAGTTTGTAGCGCTCAGCCATCTCCATCGCCCAGTCAAGATAGCGGACCGCTCGTAAGTACGGCGCGTCACCTTCTAGCACCCAATATCCCACGGGGATACGTAGGGCATTCACACTGTGTTCGTGCAACCACTTAAAGTCACTCTCGGTTATAAATGTCTGACGATGCTTTTCGAGTTTCTGCTCGGCATACGGCGTTGCCATGAATGTAAACTCATCCACGGCGTCTGTCCCGGCAAACAGGGATGGCGTCATCCACCGCTCCAGCAGCAGCCAACCACCGAGATTGACGCCGCGGAGTTTCTGAATTGGAAGCTTACTACTCATGTATATACTATTTTACCACCGCAACTGTTGGCGGACAGAAGCAATCGGATATAATAGTTTCACGTCCATTTATATTGAGTCGTCAAGCAGTGAGGCACCAGGTTTTGGTTCTGGCATAGGGGTTCGGGGGATCCCCTTCTCTCCTTTGTTTACCTTACCGTATAATAAGTGGATGAAAGAAGTTATTATTGTTCGACATGGAAACTGGAATCTTGTGGATGATCAGTTAACCGAGCAGGTCAAAACTCGCTGTATTGAACTTAAGCCAAGACTAGGTTCTTTCGCTATTGCGATAAGTTCGCCATTTGGTCGTACCCAAGAAACCGCACGCTTGCTCAGCGGACTTGAGCCAAGTGTCGATGAGCGTGCCGGCATACTAAAATCTCCACCTGAGTTTAGCCAGCGTGTCGCCAAACTACGTAAAACAGATCCGTTCGGGGTGGCAGGTGCAATTATTTCCATCCCTGAATTACGTGAACCACTTCGTGGACAAGGCCAACATCTCGTAGATTTAACAAGAGAGACACTCAGCCAGCTTTCTGATGACCAACGCGCACTTATCGTCTCCCATGACGGAACTATAGCTGCAGCCGAAAAAGTACTTACCGAAGCTTCCTTTGACGAGATTGACCATACATACGGCGAATTAGAGGGCTTTCGTATTGACGAAACTATGCAAATAACACGGCTATGAGTTGTCTTCATTAATCAGCTCTCGTATTTCTTGAAGTTCTATTTTAACTTTATGTAAATCATCCATTTCAAAAGTTTGGAATGGGTTTTTCTTTTCAATGATGAAATAGTATTATTCAATGATATTAATTATTTCGTTGGCTATCTTTTCTATGGACTGCGCAGCATCAGTGATTGTTGCACCTCAGCAGCTTATATTTCATGGATACTTGTGAATTAAGTTTTAACACATGTCTTAGCTCATACTCAGCTTTTGCTCCGCTCGACTTGTTCATCCCAGTATGATAATTTTTCGTCCGCATCATAGGCTTCATAACCCTGCGCTCTAGTTCTTTTTGTTACGACACTGTTTTGCCGCACAGAATAGCTTTAGTAGGATAGCTATCGTATACTAAAGCATACATGAAAACTCTCCTATTGAAGATCGTATCTATCCTTACTGTAGCCGCATTTTTATTTACCCCAGTAGCAAAAGCACAGGATACCAGCATACTTACAGATTATGTACACAATCAGTTTAGTACTTCTGGTGTCCGTACTGGTGCAGTGGTCATAACGAGAGATGACAATATCACTGAGCTCATCACTGTAGGAGATGGCGTATCGGGGTCGACGGCATTCGGCTTAGGCTCGATCAGCAAATCCTTTACTGCTCTCGCAATTATGCAGTTATATGATAAAGGCCTGATCTCTCTTGAGGCCCCGGTTCAGACGTATGTACCCGAATTCAGACTGGCGGATACTACGGCGACAAGTAAGATTACTGTCAGGCAACTTCTCAATCAGACAAGTGGGCTTCCTACTCAAGCTGGGTATTTAGGTCTCTACAATCGCTCTATTTCATTAGCAGGAAGTCTCAAAACGCTCAATGAGGTCGAACTCGTTTCAGAACCGGGCAAGGAGTTCAATTACTCGAATAGCAACTATACTATTCTAGGCTTAATCATAGAACGGGTAGCGGGAGTTTCGTATGGAGACTATATGCAGGAGCATATTTTTGCCCCTCTGGCTATGAGCCATACTTTTACAGATACCCGAATTGCAAAGAATAACGGCATGGCTAAAGGTTATACTAATTGGTTTGGCTTAAAGATTCCATTTGAAGATACACTAGCTCCAGCAGTGATCCCCGAAGGGGGTATTATAAGCAGTGCAGAAGACATGTCTCATTATATGATCGCGCTGCTCAATGATGGTGTCTTTCGAGGGACTCGAATTCTTTCTTCAAGTAGCATAGCGCATTTACTCGCACCCACAGTTAATACGCCGAATATCAGCATGCTAAATGTTAACGCATATGCGATGGGGTGGGGCGTAGGTACTATCGGCAACACTAAAATCATTTCTCACGATGGAGACACGCAAAATTTTCATGCAAATATCGGATTACTTCCCGAAGAGAAGAAGGGCATAGCGGTGCTTGTGGGTGAGAATGCTACGCTTCTAGGGTTAAGTGATACGTATAAAAGCGTTACTAGCTATATAGTAGAGGGCAAAATACCAACTATCAGTCATACTTTTAGGATATTTTATCTCGTGTTCGATGTGATTGTTATAGTAAGTACCCTCCTCGCTATATATAGCTTCTGGCGCTTGCGTTCTTGGCGTAAACAACTCGAGAGAAAATTTAAGAACAATCAGTTAGTCAAAAGAATGGTACTAAGTATTGCTATCGATGTATTCCTGGCAACCGTTCTGCTTTGTATCATTTTCGTATCAGGCTTTCCATTTGTTATCTTGATGTACGGATTACCAGATATCACAGTATGGGTACTGGGCTTAGCTTTTGTATTCATAGCTCGTGCTACGGTGAAAGCCTTCATCACCCTGCGCAGATGAAGCATAGTTTTGTTCGAACTTTTATTACTACCCTAGCAGGCAGGCCCACTGATGCTACGTTTTGATAATTATATGAGTTTGATTTTAGATGACAAGTGAATCTGATATTATCGAACCAATGATAGATTCTTGAGAATCATACATCCCCCAGCTTCTCATAATTCCTATCCTTGTGCATATATGCGCAATTGTAGCTCTTTTTGGCCTTATATCATTTTCACCCATCTTGGACTTATCTGACACTGCTCTGATGAGGTTCAGCCAAAACGGGCTAGGGCACCTGCTCGATCTTCAAGTGACTATGCCGTGAACCACGACCGGCACCAAGGCCACTGTCTCACTAGCCATGCTGCCGGCGTCGCGAATCCCGATCACTCACAATCAGAATTCACTCTTTTACGTTTTTGACATCAGCTGTTTGCGAAATTCTCCCGGCGCTAAATTATTGGTACGAGTGAAAAGGCGAGAAAATGACGCGGTATCCTGGTAGCCAATGCGATCGCAAATCTGCTGAATTGTAAAATTACTCGAAGATAGTAGTTGTTTAGCAGCCTCGAGCCGAATGACTTGCAGCCATTTGCCAGGTGTTATGTTAAGTTCCTGAAGACATTTTCGGGCGAATGTTCGCTCAGATACACCTAACATGCGGGCAAGTACACTAATGTTGCATGCCGCGAGATCCTGCATCGCAATACCTTTGATTTTACTCTCAAAGGTATTGCGCGAACTATCTTGATCTACGACATAGGGACTTTGAAATTCTCTGACTGGGGGTAGAACAAGTAGCTTTCGTATGAGCTGCTCTTGAGATGAAAATCCCATATCAATAAGCAGACGGCTGATGAGCTCTAGTCCGGAAAATGCTGCAGCACCTGTGTAAATACGACCACTCTTTATGACCATCTGTGAAGTGTTCCAGTGAACCTGCGGAAAGCGTCGCGTCACCTCTTCTTTAAGCCACCATGAAATTGTGGCGGCTTTCCCGTCAAGCAGACCATTGCTGGCAAGCAAATAAGCGGCTCCGCATGATGCCGCAATATAGGCGTTGTCATTAAGCGCTTGTGATACCAGTCTTTTAACTCGAACTGCCTCTTGCTCGAGGAGATGAAGCGTTCGTTCTCTCTCTGACTCGATACCTGCCAAAACTATCAGAACATCGATCTTTCGTGATGGCGTAGTACGTGTGGCAAACTGGATACCAGATTTAGATATCGCGTTAGTTTCGTGGCTAATGTACTCGTAGGTGAAACTAGTGCCGGTTACGTCGTTTGCAGCCTGTAAAACTTCAGCAATAGTGGCGGCAAGTGCGGCATAAAAATTTGATGGTATATAAACAGCGAAGTGCATTTATGTCTATATTAGCATATATATTGTCATTATAGACAATTTACTGAAAGTTTGAGCTTATATACAGTAGGGATAGTTAATAAAACACAGGAGTCTCATGAAATCAAATAAAGACGCTGTGCCCAAAAATAAGCGCAAGTTTTTACAGCTGGCCTTGTTGGCGTTCGCACAGTTTATTATCGCTGTTGATTACAATATTATGTACGTAGCACTGCCAGATATTGGGCAGGCACTTCACTTTACCGCGGCCTCCTTGCAATGGATAGTGAGCGCCTACGCCATCGGGTTTGGTGGCTTTTTGCTGCTTGGTGGGCGTGCTGCTGATAAACTAGGTCATCGACGAATCTTTTTGCTCGGCCTAGGACTGTTCGGCGTTGCCTCACTTGTGGGAGGGTTTGCAACTGATGGGGGTCTCCTTATCGCAGCAAGATTTGTGCAGGGTATTGGTGCAGCGCTCCTTACTCCGGCAACCCTATCGCTTATTAGCACGACGTTCACAGAAGGCGGAGAGCGTAATAAGGCCTTGGCAATTTGGGGCGCCGCTGGGAGTGGAGGGCTAGCGGCTGGAGCAGTACTTGGTGGAGTATTAACAAGTTGGCTTGGATGGCAGTGGGTATTGTTTGTAATGGTGCCGATGGCGCTGGCGGCTGCTATAGGTGCGATTCGTTGGCTAGCCTCAGATGTTATTACTGAGCGAAGTAGGCAAGGCTTTGATGCGTTAGGCGCTATCCTCGCAACAGGGGGGTCAATGAGTCTTGTCTTCGCACTTATCCAGGGACCAGAAGTAGGTTGGCTGGCATTCCAGACACTCGCTGCGTTATTGCTGAGCGCACTGCTTATGACCCTGCTTGTCTATCTTGAGAGAACAGCTAAACACCCTCTTATTCCTCTCGATTTATTCCGTAACAAAAGCGTCCTAACTTCGATTGCAGTTATCTTGGTATTCCAGGCAACGCTTGGTGGCGCGTATTATCTATTGACAATCTTTCTGCAAACCATCTTAGGATATGATGCACTTCAAGCCGGCGTTGCGTTTTTACCAATCACCCTTGTTTCTATGGTGTCTTCACTTAAAATTACACCCTACCTTTTACAGAAATATGGTATGAAGCTTACTTTGTTTATGGGCATGCTAGTGACGGGACTTGGCTTGCTGCTTCTAACTTGGGGTATGCAGCTCAATGGTACACTTTGGCTGTTGCTGCCAGGTTTAATAGTGTGGGGACTGGGCAGTGGAACGACTTTTCCAACAATGTTTATTGCGGCCGCGTCGGGAGTCAAACCTAGCGAGCAAGGTGTAGCCTCGGCGTTAGCTTCCACCTCGCAGCAAATCGGAGGAGCTATTGGCCTTGCACTGCTTATTGCCATAGCTACTGCCCATGTTCCCTCTTTTGACACAACTACTCAGTCAACGATTCTCGCGGGGATTCACCTTGCCGGTGTTATCGCAGGGTTACTCACCGCGCTCGGCGCACTTCTAGCCTGGATTATAAAGTCCAAATAGGTTCACTTACTGCATGAGCCTCAATGGCCAGCCGTCCATGCATGACTATCATAGAATAGATTGTGCTCAGTGGAGTTAGGCACCAAGCTTTGTCGGCCAATTGGCGTAAATAGTTTCGCCAGCATACAGAACTCCTAGTAATAAGCCAATGGTGACTCTATCAAAACGGCCATCGCCCTGATTGTTTTCATCTGTGGAGCGCATAATTTTAAGATTAAAGCGCTGTTCGAAATAGCGGTAAAAGCGCTCTACTATCTGTCTATCTTCCTGGGAGGGCATGCGTAACACTGGTACAGCAGGACAGAATCCAGCCTTGCGCCAAGGTCCATTTTCTAGCGACGGATGATTGTACTCATACATCCGTGGATCATGATTGGCCATTCTGAGAATCGGATTTCTTCCTGGCATAAATTCAGATGTGTTGTGGAGCGACAGGCCCTCGAATAATTCAAATTCCTGGTCTATGGAGAAATTGGCATACAGAGTGCGCAGTGCATCAGACTTCATGGAAGCAGGCCACGAAAGCTGATCGATAGTCTCCACAGCTTTTCGCATAAGTTTTTCTTTTGTAGGAAATTCTTTTGTTATTAAAGTATGTGAGTGTCCTAGTTGGGTAAGTGTTTCGATAATTCGCCAACTGGTGTCTGCAGCGACTACCTCCCATCCTGCGCGGGCGTCACGCACAAGCTTGGTCTGAGCGTAATTTTTTAAAAATTCATTTGCACCCTCAAATGCTAGCCATAGACTGTGTCGAGGATGATCTTGGTTGCCGCTTATTTCATCAAAGACTTTGTTCGAATGAGTCATGAATTGGTTGAATAGACTATGAATGCCCCGGGCAGCACTTCCTCTATGTGGAGGACAAGCATCTTCAAAAGAAAAGCTGTATACACGTGAGAGTGGCGGGTCGAGGCGATCGGTCCTCTCTAGTACAGGCGTAACGTGATGCAAAAGCTCAGTAAAAGTAACCGTACTCATTGCGGCGAAGGTAATCTGGCGAAGCGTGCGCGCGATCTTCAATCCTGTTTCTTCTGGATTAAGCTCAAGGGCGTAAGACCAGCGTGCTCGAAGTTTTTCCTCAAAGTCGATTAGAATTTCGATACTCTGTTCTTGGTTATCAAGTATTTCTTGGCCAATCCGCGTGATCTCTCCATCTTTCAATGGTGCTATTTCTCTTCTAATTTCTTCCTCAGGATGCAGGCTAACAGGACAATGCTCGATAGATGGTCTTATACTCATGCTAATAAGTATACGGCCGTATAAGTAATTCATTACTTACTTACTATCTGCCTAAGTTATTAGGCATCTATTTTATTAAAATCTTTAATAGTTCGAGTAAGCTAGGCTAGAAAGTGTTAATAGCTACGGATAGAGATTTAATAGGATTATTTGACGACTATTATATAAAAGAATATAGTATATAACGTTCGAAGAGTTCCAGCTACTCTACAACACGAGAAGTGGACAAGAAGTGGGACAAGGCAGCAGGGAAATCTCAGGGCCTAAAATCGTAGTGATTCGTAACCGAGATAATCGCTACGGTGAGAACTATAAGCGGGTCCCCGTAAACGAGTTGTTGCTCGAACAGCGCGCAGGATCCATGGAAATCGTCTGCTGCATGGAAGGGTTGACACTTTCTACCACCAGCGGCGGCAACAAGTTCAAAAATGGCGTAGGCTTCAAGTACACTTGGGGCTGCGAAGTGCTTGTCGACGTCTTCCCACGTGGACAGGAAGCCAAGTATGCTCAGTGGCAAAGGGACATAACAGAGCCAACCTCCTTCATCACGGGTATTAACTCCCCCGTGCTCACTTCCCGAACCGCTCGCGCCTATCCCAGTGGGGTTCATCGTGTTAGCGAGGGTGCCGACTATACCGAGATCTTGTCGGAATCAGATCTCCAGACCTACCTTAAGACTCATTTGCCACTTCTTGGCGTAGCCGAAAAAGATGTGACTGTTGTAATTCGCCGCATCGAGAAGCTCATTCGTGAAGGTAAGGCCGAGGCCTTGAGGAGGGCTCAGCTGCTGGAGCAAAAACGCGTCAAGCGACGTTCTTAGAGAGCACCAATCGAGGGGCGGTAAATACTCCGCTCCTCGACAGAAAGAAATTATTCAAAATCCTGGAAATAATTGCGCTTAACACCCTGCGGATAGTGAGGCTATGTAGTAGTTCACACAATCTCACTATCTGCTTTATTTTACCTATGAACCATTCTCTTCTCGACTGGGAAACTAATATCAAAACGTAGGTGACCCGATCTTAGTCCACATACCCATCGCCATAAACTGTAATTGTACCTGCGTGATGACCGGCAGTCCTGTCTCGATATAGCCAGAGTTCATCGCCTGTCTTATGCTTTATCGACTGATGATGTAATCTACTATATTAAGTGTCATTTTATGATATAATATGAAGTATACTTCATCGGACGGGAAGAGGGAGATCTGTATGAACATCCATATGGAGCAACATTTCGGAGATGGAGACTACTGGAGTATGACGTTTATCTCGAAAGGATTTGAGTTCACCGAAGATGACCTAATTGCCGTGCAGTATGCAGTTTGGTTCCCTGGAGTTCTCAAACATAAGCCACCGCAGCGTGACTTGCAGAATCGTCCTAGCGGTTCCTACCACGTCGCATGGAGTCGCAGCGATGGGCTACGTCGTACAAATCGACTCTTCGTCAGCTGCACACAAGGACAACAGCCTGGTCCAACCGTACGGGTATATCGGGTCCTAGCTCAGCGCTATCCGGATGCGCATTTCACCATGCGCGATTACCACTTGCGACAGGAACTCAACAAGCAAGGTTTGAACATTGTCACACCTTAAGGACAGGCATCAGCAGTAAGTGTTCCAGCGCCGGGTTTCGGCGCTGGAACACCATTCTTGTATATTAATCTAGTTGTTACAGCGGTGTCTTACCTCTGTTTTGCAAAGTGACTTTATGATCTGACAGCCCTGTGTCATAATTGGGGACGTCCTGATATTTACACGAGGAGCTGAGATGGCAAAGAAGGCTTTGGGCGCTAAGCTCAATACCGAGATCCGTAATTTGGTAAACATTGACAGTATTCAGGATCATTATTATCGCGAGTGGGCGTTGAGTTCCGAAGGCGCTCACTCGGTAAGTAGCGAGACAATAGGACTAGGGGGTTACGAAAGTTTCCTCCTAGTCCTATCTCCTTTCGCCATTAGACCTTTAACAAAGCAGCTGCTCTCTTTTGCAGCTATTTATACTGCTTGCTATACTACATAACGGTAACGTGCCTGCTGAATAGAACCGGTGGTAACAGTGTCTACAATTCGCGTATTCGCAACCTCCCTAAGTAATCCGAAGATCATTCTCGCAGAAAAAACGATGACGGCACAGGAGGCAGTTAATCTGATTACCGAGCTTCAAAGGTTCATTGTTCCCCCTCATCTCAGTGCAGATTAAGGCAATCCCAGCGCTTCGGGCTGTTGATGGCCAGGGATCTGGGAAGTACCGGCCTTAGCGACAAACTAGATCGCACTAGTGCCCGGCTCGAGGGAGCACGTGTATTCAACTACACATTTGAGCCTGCGGACAACGACGATACCGATTTCAGGCGTCTCCTTGCGCTGGTGAGGCGACAGTACGACGAGTAGTTCATAGTGGCTGGGCTGGCTGTTGCGTGACACAGCCAGCTCTTTAAATAGCCATCTCATACCTGCACGATCCACATCTTACGATAATAACTCGCACATTGCCTTGACATCGGCGACACAGAGTAATTAATCTTATATACTAAAAAGGTCCCATTGCTTAGGAGGTATGGTCTAATGAAAGCCTCACGCAAAGCTAGCGCCTCGCTGTTCGCACTTACCCTAGCTACAGGAGCAGGCTGCACGGCACAACAACCATCCGAGTCGCAGCAACCGACAAGCACGTTGCCCACCTCAACAAGCTCTGCGAGCAGCGAGCCGGCCACCAACGGTTATAGCTACGGTTACGGTACGTATTATGTGGCAAGCCGCCTTAACGTACCGCCGAACTGGGGTAATGCCAAAACCTGGTACGCCAGCGCTCAGGCAAGCGGCTACAGTACCGGTGATGTGCCCAAAAAGGGCGCCATTGCCTGGACCGATCGCGGCCCGCTTGGCCAAGTGGCTATTGTCGAAGATGTCAGTGCCGATGGCACACAGGTGTCTATCAGTGAGATGAATGGAAAGGATGGCTGGAATCGAGTGACGCGTCGGGCTGCACTCGCTAATTCATTCAAGTACATCTACCCGCGATAGGAGGAATCGTCCTCGGTTAACCGGCCGAGGACGTTATTATTTAACTTGATATAATAATCTATTATGCTATAATCTATTAGACATCAGCTACACCGTCAGCAAGAGATATTCAACAATTTTGGAGTGATCATGCGAGTTGAGGTTCGGGTTATCGATGACGCTGACAAGGTCATCAAAGAGGACTCGATGTCCTTGTATGACACCGCAGTTTGCGTGGTGAGCAAGACAGATGGGGCCGATAACCAAGTAAGCGTCACCATTTTCGAACCGCACGCTATCGACTCCCACCCGGATACACTTCGGGAAATCGGCGGACTCGTCGTCAGGCAGGCTACTGGAAAGTAAGGTACAGTGTCTCCAGCGCTCGCCGCTTTACCGGCGAGCGCTCACTATTTAGCTGAGATGTAGTTTCGTTGGGGTCTATAGGACTTACGCGATCTTTGCTACCTTGATACCTCCTGCTCTAGCTTGGCCTTCGTGGGAGGCTCCTTGTTGTCATCTCGATGCTCAATGATCTCCCATCTACCGAAGCCATAAGGGTAACCTTACATCATCGCCAATATAGTCGGCAATTTTCTCGTCCACCGACAAGATCCCTCGACGCTAAGCACCGAGCATGCCGGTAGCTTCCCGCGTCTAGTACTTTCCTGAGTTTCATATTATAATTATAGAAATTCATGAAAAATAACATTAACCTTAGAAATATAGGCATAGCGGTACTGATTGTTTTAGCGCCACTAGCTGCATGCGCCCTTGCCATGATAGGTTTAATGACACTTTTGATGGTGGGGCTTTTGACGCCAATTTGGGTATCTTTAGTAATATTTGCTGCTCTGTTTATCCGGAAGAAGGATAGAACAACGTAAAGTCGACGGCCGACGACTATGACCCGGTTGTTCTGGCACGCGGTGCGCTAGAGCCGAGACTGCCGTCGGCAGAGTACGCGGTGATGTTCGCTCGGTCGACGACCCACACGAACGTCTACGATGTTTGAGTACAGACACAGACGACGCGTATACCTTAGGTACTTGCATTTGCTCTGCTACCTCTTTCTAGCGAACGGACAAAGATTGTTGTGGTTGGCGGTTAATGCTACGCCTACGGCTCACTAGCAGGGTGATGCGGTCGGAAATGGAGGACATCTGTGCGCAAGTATCATGATAAACTATTAAAGATATACTGTTCACCGGGCGTAAGGAGGGTTGTATGGATCTTGCTAATATGAGCGCGAATCCAGATTTCTTGTCGCGAAAGATCGCCGATCTCGAACCGTTGTTTGACTTGGCTAAACTGTGTCGTAGGGCACTAATACAGATAACTGGCATAGACAATCCGCTGGTGGCGTTTAAAAAAGCACAGAGCGATAAGGTTGCTCAATGCGAACTTGAGACATATATCGAGGCAATTACAGAGCTCGCTGCAGGCATTGGTCGTGAGCTTAACGGCCACTACCAACTAACTGCCAGCAAGGCAGAGCGGATATACCTAGAGGTGCGGGCATTTATCAGAAGTCTGAAGGAACAGCTTAAAGAGCGTTCTCAGACGTACACAACTCCGCCACCACAAGTCGGTTCAAGAGTGAGCATCTGGACTGTATCGGGAGGGCTCCCGACACTGGGTCGTAGCCGACCATAATCCATAGGGCGTCTCGTTCACGTATCTTATCCCCACTCCGCTAGAAGAGATCATTGTATCCTTAGCGGATGTGGGGATCTTTTTGGTACGCAAAACTTTAACGTGATGTGCCTAGTGATTTCTTCGGCTGTTAAGCCGTATAGTGCTCGAAGATCATTCGTTGCTCGTATGTCCGCTATTCAGCAGCAATTCTTTGGGTCCAGCTAGAGTAGTCTCCTTTGCCTCTTCAAAAATCTTATTACGATTTCTTGTGTATGTTCTTCTGAGTGGAGCTTGAGATCAAGAACAAAAAGGTGCGCCATTACTACCAAACCGAAGCCGACCACCTATTAGATCGCAGCTACTACCATTTCATTTTAGAGAGCGAACTTATCCAGCCAAGTCTTGTGTCTTGCAAAGATAGACTCGGTGATGAGGGCAAGGAGGAGAAACGCTCAAAAGTTACATGCTCGAAGTTTTTGATCCGACCTTACCGCGCTATCGCATAAAGAAACGCTTAGGGAATTACGTGAAGTACCTAGATGACCAGGACTACGCCTGGAAAGAACAAACCGTCACAGAGAAGCTCCCGATTGTCTTATTCGTCTGCCCGCGAACAACTAATCTTATTTATGCCAAACGCAGAACACGGAAACTTATTGCGGATGCTTGGGAATGGAAGGATGAGGAGGAGGCGTGACCTCAGATAGGGTTTACGACGGTGGAGAAGCTAAGGCAGTCCGGGGTGTTTGCTGCGGAGGTTTGGGAGGAGGCGTGAGTAATCGCCGTGCTGGCGTGTATCACCTGAGTCTCAAAACCCCATGAAAACCGCAAAAGCAGAGGCTAGTAATTGAGCTTACTCACTTTGGCAAAAGTATACTTGTAGCCTTTAGGCTGTTGTGTATACGATTTAAGACCAAGGCTCTATCTGCTTGACTTATTAATATAAATATGATATATTAAAACAAGCCTCGTGCTCCATGCACGTTGGAGCACGTTCACAGTTGGTCAGTCAACCAGAGATGGAGTTACCATGACCACGTCGGTATCCGCCGTCGCCGCACTGGAGAACCTGGTCGAGTCCGGGGCGTTCGCGTCTCAGGCCGCGGCCGACATCGACCGCATGTTCCGTCACGGTGACAGGGGAACCTTCTACTCGAAGACCCTGGCCACCGAGGGGCGCGCCGCGGCCGAGCGTCAGCTCACCGAGTGGGACAAGCGGCAGCACCGCACCCTCTATGCGTCCTGCGTCGAGCCCGTCGCCCGCGGCATCGTCGCCCTGGCCAAGGCCAAGGACGACAGCCTCGTCGACATCACGGCGTGCACAACCCACGTGGACACCAGGATCAACGGTGAGAACGGCCCGCGCAGCAAGTTCATCGTCTTCAACACCCAGGCCCCTGGATACGGCAGCATGCAGCCGACAGGGAGTTACACCTTCGGCCCCTCCGGGGAGCTCGGCCTCCGGGCCGTGATCCTCGAAACGGGCTACGGTTACGACGGGTGGCCCAAGGCCGAACTCGGCCTCGTTCTGCCAGCGTGGGGAACAGGTCAACGCGCCCCCAAGCCGGGTGATCTTGTCATCGCCAAGCTCGACACCATAGGATACAGTCGCGGTGCCCACTACAACGCTTACGTCTACACGGACCAGGGTACCGCTGAGGATTTCACCGACGCCGACGCCTTCCTGAGACACCTGCTCGGCATGAAGTCGATCGAGGGCAAGGTCGGCGTCATGCAAGCCGGCATCAGCATCGGCCAGGCGATGGGGTTCCCGGGCGCCGAGGACTACCTCGCCGCCAAGCTCCCCGAGCTGGGCAACTACTTCACGGCTCTGGCTGAGAAGCTCTCCACCCCGCACACGCACTGACAGAACGGAACGTGTCTCCCGTCCCTCCGCGCCAATTCAGGCGTTGGAGGGACGGCCGACACAACTTTGATATAGTTTTACACCCGGACGGGTGTTTTTTAATGCTTAAATTCGTTCAAGTTTGTGATTCGAATACGACGAGTGGGACTACTGATCACCCGTAAGACCTAGCTAGACCGTAAAAGTGCTCCTGCGCTCATGTGTTAGTCTGGTAGCTGGCTGCTCAAATGATAGCTCTATCCCGCGAGTTCAATATCTGCATCACTGCTCTACCCGGCCCGCCGCGTTTTTCTTTTGCAGGAAACTCTGACGGCCCGTGGAAACGAGCCGGTACAGAAATGGCCCCTTGGTTGGGGCCTTTATCTTTTTATTAGCATGTCAGTAATTCAGAAAAGAGAAGGGAGCTATGTTAACAGAGGTGAAAGAGCTCAAAATTCAGACTCTTTTGTATCTACAATAATCTCGGGCTTGCGCCGGCGCGCATAAAAAGGCTGACTCGGTAATAACAGTAGCGTCATAAATATATAAAGCGCCAGCATGACTGCAGGGTATGCTGCAGTAGTAAAGGTAAAGTTAGTGATAGCAAATAGCCCAAGCATACAACGCACCACGCTTATTGGGTAAGTTATAAACGTTTCCTCATGAGGTCTTGTAAGCGATTTACGAATCGTCGGTATAAAAGCCAGAATATCTGCAATAATAACCAGCGAAATTGAAATCAGCAGCTCCTCAGTGAAATAACACAGCGCAACAGCCGGAAGCGCAAATGCCAAGCAGAGTTTATCTATAAGGGTTACCTTGGCCGAACCCTGCTTTAGCGATAATACTAGTATAATCAGATTAATAAGCGTCGTCACACCGGTCACCCAAGCCCCTGGCCCAGCGTGTTCAGCTACCTGACTAATAAAAACTACCCCTGTTATAAGTGTCCAGATTAACCAGCTGAATATGTGCGGTTTGCATTTTCCCCGAGCCGTATCGATAATGTACGGTAAAAAAGCAATAATATTCATCACAACGGCAATACCGCCGACCAACAATTTATAGTCCACCCTGAAAAATCCCTCCTTGAGGTTTGTTACATATTATTTTTGAGCAAAAGCAAATAGTAGTTACGGAAGATTCACATCAATTAAAAGATTATGTTGAGTGCCCACCTTCTCACATATTGCTTCTTCCATGATAACCTACGCATCGTGTATGTCAAAGCGTGAAAAGAAGTTATACTCTATTAACAACAAAAAGCGCGCTGCCTGCGCGTCGATGAAAGTTGGTGTGCCGGCACCTGGATCTCCGCCAGGTGCCGGCTGTTGAGTGGATTCGGGGGAATTCAGATTTGCTCGCACCTCTCGAACTCTAACGTTCGATTGAAAGTGGTGGTTGCGACGCGAATAGTCACCCGCTCGCCACCCGAGATGTTGCGCAAGCTGGTTGCACTCAGGGCGATCTCCCCGTTCTGGTCGCGCACCGGCTGACCATTCTCGTCGAGAATCGGATTGATTTCACCGTCAATGATGGCTCCGCTGCCACCGCGGTAGGGCGCGCTCATGTCGAACTCGCCTTTGCCGAGACCAGTGCCCGCCAGCTCGTAGTCGTACGTCCCCTCCTGGTTCAGCGCGCAGCGCACCGTGATGCGCCCGCCATTCGCCTGGATGAACTGCTTGATGTTTGGGTCTGACGGCTCGGTCACTTGAACCGATCCGGTAGCGGAAGCCGTCACGTCAGCGGTGTGATCCGCCGGCGTACCGATGCACGCCGAAAGCGCCAGCAACAGCAAGAGCGCAACTGCTCGTCGCATAATCCTCAAAGCTCCAATGGTAGTAAGTTCATATCCACATGGACACACATGCACAATAAAGCTGTGCAATCTTAATATTATAGCATATTATTGTATATAATGCAATAATCCTTACT
Organism: Verrucomicrobiia bacterium; assembly: GCA_035629335.1. Taxonomy (NCBI): domain Bacteria; kingdom Pseudomonadati; phylum Verrucomicrobiota; class Verrucomicrobiia; species Verrucomicrobiia bacterium. Next base: position 60,264 of record DASPIB010000007.1, on the reverse strand, counting down.
TTGCAGTTGTTTGTAAACCTACAGGCTTGTTTAAAGGTGTCCGCAAAAAGTTTATACAAGTGATCGGAAAGCCGTTGGAAGTGTTTGGGCTAAAGGTAACTTTTTAACAGTTATAATAAAGATAATGGATGACCCAAATACTACAAGCAAGAAATTTGAAGACGCCCTTGCTAACCTGCAATACATTCTAATCGCCCGCCGTGTACAGGCCAGTGATGAGCCTATGCGACTTACCTGGAGGCACTTCGATCTTATGGCTTTTGTTAAGGCTGAGGGTTCTGCCGTGCCATCGGTCATTAGTGAGAAGCTAGGGATGTCACGTTCAAGTACTTCAAAATACTTAAAGAGCTTAGAAGAGAAAGGTCTGTTAGAAAAAACCGCATCAGGCACCGATCGCCGCTCACATTCCGTAATACTAACCGCACAGGCCAATGATATCCTTGAGAATATTTATGCTGGGCAACGTGAGAACGCCCGCCTAGCTATGACTGCGCTTTCACCCAAAGACGCCAAGCTGTTCGCTGTGCTTGCCGCAAAAATTACCGCCGCCCTAGATGATGACAGCCTCCGCACGGTATGATATAGTTTCCTATAGGAAATTAATTTCATAAGGAGGGCTATGAAGCGAATTCTTATAACTGGCGCAGCAAACGGTATTGGCAAGGTGACCGCCCAGAAGGCACGTGATGCAGGCTATAAAGTTATTGGTCTCGACAAAATACAAGTGGACGAATCCCTGCCGGACTATGCGGGCATTGAATGGGTTCAGGCCGATCTAAAAGTACCTGAACAGGTTGAAAAAGTCGTACGCAATCTGCAAGCTTCGCAGCTGTTTGCACTTATCAATAACGCCGCCGAAATTCTTGGCTCGCCTTGGGAGGAGTTTAACTTTGACGAATGGCATCAAGCGATCGAAGCTAACCTGACTGCCCCGCTCCGGTTAAGCCATGGTCTGCGTAGAAACTTTGTCAAAGGCGGTTCGATTATCAACGTCTCAAGCCAAGGCGGGCGCCATGCGGCATATGCCAGTATTCCCTATACCCTTACGAAAGCAGCGCAGGTAAACTTGACACAATCGCTTGCAGCCAACTTCGGCCCGCAGGGCGTGCGCGTGAATACCGTGCTACCAGGCTGGGTTAACACCGAGAGCGCCAAACCGTATATCCCACCGGTTGCCGCTAAAATAACACCACTTGGTAGAAATGCCGAGCCCGACGAAATCGCCGACGCAATCTTGTGGCTGCTGTCCGACCAGGCACGGTTTGTGAACGGTACACAGCTGGTTGTAGACGGCGGCTATGATGCCGTTGATTACTCTATGTACCAACTTGATAAGATGATGCAGGAAAGTTAAGCGAATAAGACACGCTTTTACTGCTATTAGCGAAGATAATCTCATATTATACGCGGGACTCCTGGAATAAAAGCAGGAGTCCCGCCACCATAGTGCCTTCATGAAAGAATGCACTCTTCAATCTTTCGCAGCCGATCACTGCCGGTGCTACCGATCCATTCGCGCAACTTTAGGGCGACCTCAAATGCCTCAACAACATCCTCACCGCGTCGAAGCCGACAAGTGACTACCCTGCCCTGCATAACTGCTCGTCGAAGATGCTTCATTCGCAAATGGGTATCGATCGGGCCACCCTCGTAGGAACGTAACGACACAAGCACCACAATGCTGCCGCAGCTTGCGGCCATCTCGGCCTCTCGAAGCGTACCATCTTTGCCATCAAGGCAGAGAAGAATATCGGGGAGTGCTCCGACGAGCCTCTCACGCTCCTTATAGTTAGCGCCGCCGATAATCGTGCGTTGACGTGGCCCAACATGATCTTTTGCAAGAGCACTAATCGGCGTACAGCCAAGCGTAGGAACTCTAAATTGACTGGCGATGTCGGCATTCGCCTGCAGTGCGCCTACACCCGTCCCGCCATCAGTTGTAAGAATAGGGAGTGCGTTCTTGTGCTTCAGGTAGGCATACAGTTGCCTGAGTACAGCTCTGTCTATGCTGTAATCATCGCTCGACATGGCAGTCGCAAAACCAGAACAGCCCAGTATCCACCCCTTCGTCATCTGCTGCTGCAACCACGTAACTGCTTCACGAAGCGGTCGGGCATTTACACGATGCCGACGCAGCGGCTTTAGCAGTGGCTCAGGAGCATACGCCATTTGAAGCGTTTTTTGCGTGTGTTGGCTGAGCGCCACTTCACGGATACCATGCTCAGGATGAGTATAATGAACACCAAGCCCAATCGTAGTCATGGAGCACCTTCCGTCCTCGTTGTGACCGTTCGTTAGTATACCATAGACACGCCCATTAATTTCATCTGTCTCGCTTAATCATGATGAGGGGTCGTTAGTATAAGCGAGACTGCGGTACAAATCATGAGCCCCGCATAATCTGCATTCCTATTTATTGCTTTACAGATAGCTTCGACTTAACTTACAGAGCTTTTGTATACTCCTTGCTACTTCTACGGCGGCGTAAGTTGAGTCATTGACTCTTCATAGAAGATAGTCTACTGTATCAGCAGTGCACATTCTGACTGTGGAGGCATTATGGCTCTCGATATCCAGACTGACACCTCTCAGGCTATGCTGCTTGTGTTTGGTCAATCGGCTTACGGAGCTGTCGCGGTTATTTATCAGCATTCACCAAACGAGGTGGTTACTTACAGAACCGCATTCGAATTCCTTAATACAATTGGTGAACGAGGCGGCATTGATTCCATCCCGCTTGAAGAACACGAGATCATCAAGCTTCAACCCCGAATCTTGCAGCTATTGATCGACAAGCTGGCATCTAACGTATCTTTTAAGGATACTATCACTGAGCTTTCGCGCTTGGTTAAGACGAGTAGTACAAAGGATGACAGCCAGTCTGCTGCTGTTACAAACAGCGGTAGAGCACGGAACAGAGATGCCTGTCCTGCCTTGAATAAATGGCCTTACGGGAAGAGCTAGGAAAGAAAGGGCGAGCAAAGAAAAGAACTTCAATTGCTCGCCCGTTATTATATGTATCCGTCAATAAGTACCTGCCGCTCTCGTAGCATAGGTTTCTGTTCATGAACATACCTGCTACTATTGATCTAGGCGCATCTTTCTACTTGAAAGGGCCGTCATGCAACTAGTAGAAGCGGATTTGAAGCTCTTCGATAACGGGTACTTCATGATTCACGATCAGAAATTTAAAATTATGATAGTCGGCCGTATTGACCGCTTGGCACTTCGCGATGACCCTCAGTACGGGCCGGTCGTAGATATATTTTATCAGTGGCGCGCCTCTACTATTCACTCCGATGAGTGGCCGAAGCATTTTGAGAGGCCCCGCCATAGCGCATCACCAGATATGATTTTGCTCAGCCACAATCAATTTAGTTGGGGTGAAAACGGTCAACTTATGTATTTTGACCCTACTAGTGGCGCGCTGGGTATCTTCTCTCGTCCGAATGATCCTATTTTTGATGAAACTGTGGTACCAGAACGTTTTCGTAGCTACTAGCTGCCCGCCCGAACGCCCTCTCAGCGTTCGGGCTCTTAAATTAACACACTAATTCAGTCTTTAGTAGCCTATAAACGCCATGACAAGGTAGGCTCAAACGCTCATGTACATATTAACCACCGCAAGTGCTCTCGGATAGGGGCTCTAAGTCGCTGAATCTTTCCTGCACCTGCTGATTCGTTGGCTTGTCTTTTTGTACAAATAGCACCACATTGCCAATTAAATTGTTGATACGAGTTAACTTTTCTTGCGACGTTTCCTTGCCATGCGCGCTTTCGTGATTGTGGCTTTCACTGGCATGAGCGTGAGCTTTGGGGAAGATCTTATCTATCCAGCTAAGTCCGGTTTCTTTAGGGCTAAAAGCAGGAAAATTGCTAGCTGTGCCAAAAAATTGCTCTAAATCTTGAGTTTTCCAGTCGTTAAAACTTTTTTCTTGATAGCCATTTTCGTCGCCTGTATACACATAAAACGAAGTGTCGTTTGGCACTGCAGGCAACAGATTTCCGTGAATACTTACCTTTTGGATATCGAATACATTGTCTAGCCTATAGCCGAGGGCTTTATCGATACCACCAATATAGTCCCACCCATAATATTTCATTACCATACCGCCGGTCATGCCCGCCCAGTGAATGTGCACCAGTTGGTCTTGGTTGTCGTGAAAGTGTATGGGTTCTTTGGGTAGATTGGCGCTACACTGGCCTTTGACGTAATCTTGTTGGTACTTACTTGCAGCAAAGTTTTCAGCTTTGCCATTTACCAAAACTTGCATACGAAAATGGTAGTGTTCTAATTGTGGGTTACGGATCGCAGCAGGTGACGAAAAAAAGATATAGGTCACGTAGAACAGTGGAATTAACAGCAAGGCCGCAGCGATTGCCAAGGCTAGTTTTATAGGCTTCTTTAAGCCCCGCTTCAATTTCGGTGTTGCAGGTTTAGCTTTTTCCGCTTTGCTTTTCTGGTCGTCTTTTTCTTGGGTTGTTTTTTCCAGTTTCATTATGCTCTCTCGTTTTAACCGCCAGTTAGACATAAACCTTACTAGGAAGCTCGCTCATTTTTTTCAACCCAGGCCTTGCCCACTATTTCTTTCTACCGCTAAAATACTTTGTCGCGTAATAGACACAGGCGACCACTGAAATAATTAGGAGTGGCACGCGCCCTACAGGGCTCTCGTTCGGGTGGTTAACATACTCTATAACAAATAGCGCGCTGAGAAAAAGTGAAAGAGCGGCGAAGATGAGCATCATTCTTTTGGCGTTTTTGATCTGCGGGGATGGTTGATTCATAGCTACCTCAATAAAACCTTATTTTGAACATTAGCGATACACACAGATACTCTAGGTAACTTTAGGGTATCGGCCACGTACAGCCAGTATACCATAAGAGGTGAGATATGCTGATCGTGCGAATTTATTGACTAATTTAATAATAGATGCTATAGTACTTCAGTCATTCGACCACATTGTCGCTAGGAGCGCTAGCATGAGAAAGACCTTGCCCGCCGGAAAGCAGGCCAGATTCAGCATTTCTCAGGGTCACGGAGTTCTGGAATGCAACTGGCGGTTGAATGAGGGCGCCAATTACTACCTCAGCCTTTCTTGCAACTTTACCGACATCCCCAATGATGGTGACCCCTGGGGGATTGTCGAGCAGATTGCTCGGCTGGCACGCCTGGAAGACTCTGGCGTTACCTCCATTAGTGTCCACGACCGTAGCTTGACTGTCAGTTTCAATTCCACGATTACCCGCGAGGAAAGGGGCCAGATGCTAGTCAAGGCCCTGCGCGCAGCCTGCTTCGGGAGGCCAACAGCCAAATCACGGTCCGTTGACAACTTGGCCGGTGCGATCAACCCTGATCGCACCGGCCTTCGCAATTTCATACACCTTCGCAATATTCGAGGCTTTGCACAGCAGAGTCCATACGCTATACTACAGTTGCTGTCTTAACTTCAATCTGAGGTGAACGATGCAAATTAAACTCTGTGAGTTTAATCCCGATACTGGCCGGAACAAGCAGCATATTAAGCTTGAAGGTAGCAAAATCGCGGTAGATGCAGTAATGAGGCTTTTTGTGTCGTTTGATCTTACGCCAGAGGAGGCAGCCGCTCTGCGAAGATATACTACTGCGGCTTTTAGTTCCAAGCTTAAAGGGTTCGGCGCCCAAGCTTCTGTATCTGGGGACCTCGACGTCGTTGACGTTCATGTAACGATGGACTGCTGGAAAGACCAGCGGTCACTTCAGGACATTGTCAAGGACAAGCTCAACCAGATACGCTCTGCGCTCGAGCAAGCCTGCAAGCCAAGCTAGTCTTGCTCCCGTCCTGTCATCCATGTGATGGCAGGACGCTTTTTTAATCAAACCTCAAAACTTAATGTCAATCCATTTAGTACTGAGGTTTCTGCTGGATTTTTACGCATCCAGCACAGCGTATGATGGTTAGCCTCTTAAAAAAGCTTGGCCGTGACCGTGAGTTAGGCCGCCGCAGACTTCTGAGCCACAATGCCTAGTGCTTCATGAAACGATCGCCAGTAGAGCCCGGTGTAAGGAGCATCCTCCTCGGTAACCGGTACCTCCAACTTGAGGCGCCAGGTCCCATCCCCTTGCTTTTCGGCCTCTAGGCTACTTCCGGAGGTCATCGATTCGTAGAACACGTACTTGACATCTTCCGCACGCAAGATGTACCAGCCACCACCATCCTTCTCTTCTTGGAAGAAAAGTGGGTTGCGACCTTCCTCAAACTCCCAATTCCTGCCACCCCAAGAATGTGTAGCCATAAAAAGATGAGGAACGCCAACGAGCTTGTTGTCCTGCAGGAACCTATCTACCTCTGGTCGAATATATCCACCAATATTGCAGGTATACTTGACCGCGGCGGCGACAGTCTCGAACGACACGTCCTTAACACTCTTCTGTAGTCGAGTGGTGACTTCCACGACACAACCTTTCCTTGCCTACATCTTGACGGATTAACTTCTTGAATTCATCGTATAGAACAATACTTAAAACGCCCGGCTAATCCATGGACTAGCCGGGTCGCGTATTATGCCAGCGTCAGGTACGTCTCGTGGCCTTCGGGATGGTACTCCATCTCATCATCTGGATCATCCCCGAGAAGCTCTACGGGCAGGCAAGCATGAAGAATGTAAGACTGGCCAATCACTAGCTGACGCACACTCTTCACCTGCGTACGCGGGTCTGGCCCGCTCACAAGCACACCACCCTCCTGGCACTGTTTAATCACTCCGACCTTTGACTCGGACATCTGAAACCTTTCGGTTGTGCCTGCAACACTATCCCTCAACTAAGTTCGGTCCTACAAGTAGCCTGGGGCATCTACAGCCGCACATTTATTACCAAACCGGAAGCTGTGCACTTCCGGTTTGGTCGCCACACCGCAACTAAAACGCTTGCGTTACTCGGGCTAATGTAATCGTTACCCCAGTAGATTCTTCAGCGCTTCCCCGCGTATGCCAATCGCCGCCAGCGCCGAGGGCAAGGTAATGTTGTAGTAACCCCTAGCAAGACGCTCAGCATGCTTCACTGAAGTCAACTTAATCCACTTGTAGCTAAGCAGCTCCTCCTAGTTCACAATAATTTTCGGCTTCACAGTACAGAGCCCGAGAATCGGCACCACGGTAATCTTAGCACCGGGCGTCCATGTCCGGTTTTCGACGGTGGGCTGACCAGCATAGAATGCCACCAGCCTGAACTGATGGCGAGTAAAACCACACTCGGTTTCAAACTCTTCCTTCAGGGTATAGGCAATGGGGTCATCATACCACGGCCTGTCGATATAGCCAGAAACACCGCTGAAGCTGCCTACTTCACCGTGGCCACTGGCCCGCTCTACCAGCAGAATCTCTGCGTCCTTGCTGGGTCCATGCTCCGCTACTTCCTGTGGTGAGCGACGTGGATCATACAGCAGTGTGGCGTTCAGCGCGAAAGCATGTGGAGCATCCTTGTAATTTACTCCCGGCCCACCCTCATAGAGCGGCAAGCCTCGTGTCTTTTTGATCGCTTCGGCTGAAAAGGTTTTCACAAAACCTGCATCCGGGTAAATGATCACGAGGCACAGTATACCGCGATTTTACCGCAAAATAAATCTTTATCACTAAAATAAATAAGCCACCAGCAGCAACCCGATGGTCACTACTGGTGGATGGAGCTACCGCTTGTTACGAATCAAGTACTGGTAGCCGTGCTGACTATGTGCAAAAAACAGCATCTGGTCGAATCGGTTCAACTCTTTGCTCAAGGGCTTCAGTGCCTCAACCAGGTTTCCTAGGCCCCTAAGCTTACCGTGAAGCTGAACGTCCACGATAATATCCTCTTCATATTTCTGACGGGTAACAGTAACGTAACTGCTCGCTGGTGCAAAAGGCTCTTGGATAAGCTTTAGAACGACGTCACTGAGTGCATTGGCGTAGCTACTAGAAACAGAAATGTTATCAGGGCAGCGGAAGTTCTCTTCTCCCAGCTTCTCCCGCACTCCCGCAAGACCTTCATGAAGCATGACACGTCCTGTCATTTGAAGCCTCCGTCGATGCACAACTTCAGCTGAAGAGTTCAGCCAGCTTTAAGTATAGCATGATTGCAAAAGCAATATTTATGTGATTATCTGCATCTGTTTCCTACCGAGAAAACCGTGGCTAGCAACGACGTCAGGATTTGATGACACGACTCGCTACTTACTGCTGCTGAGGCGTACGAGCCCATACCCAATTCCTCGTGACAGTGGTACAATACGAACGCCGAGCTAAGGAGCTGTCATGAGTAAAACTTCCCCGATTCACTCGATCGACTACGCACTGGCGCTTTATGGCGTCACGCAACGACAAGTCGAGAGAGCATCAGGCATGGATCAGTCTACAATTTCTCGACGAGCGAAGCTACCAATAGAGGAGGTGCCCTGCGACGAACTGCTAAAAATCACCGCTGCAATCACGCAGATCGCACGCGAAAACACACCGGCTGCTGAAGTAAGTTTTCACATTGAAGTAGTGACCGACAAAAATGGAGGGGCAAAGGTCAAAAGCGTGACGTCTACAATGCACCTCCTCTGATACTACCTCTTAGATTTCTTTGAGTTAACTGAGAAGCCGCCACCGAGGACTCATGGTTCATCCTTGAGTCCTCTTAAATTTCCGCCACAACTCATCTGCTATAAATGCTATAATCACCATATATGCCCTCACGCAACGCCAAGCTATATAGTATTCTTTTGATTCTGGCTGATGTTATTACCCTGTTTGGGGCTTTTATGCTGGCGTATGTGCTGCGCACCCAATTTGATAGCCGACCACTGGTGAATGAAGTCTACGCTATTGATTTTATGCTGACCTTTCTGGTGGTGGCACCGCTGTGGATTATCGCTTTTGCTAGCCTAGGGTTGTACAGTAGCCAAATTCGTATGCGGCGCTTAAGCGAGATTGGCAAGCTATTTATTGGTTCGTTTATCGGCATTTTAATCGTCCTCGGCTACGCTTTTGTAATTGACGAAGCCGTATTTCCGGCTCGCCTGGTGGCAGTCTACGCTCTGTTTGGCTCCTTTATTCTGCTAGTGGTTGAGCGGCAGCTGTTTCACTGGGTGCGCTCGCAACTGTTTCGCTTTGGCTGGGGCATCAGCCGAGTGCTCATTATTGGCTCGTCCGAAACCGTCCGCGATATCGCCGAGAATATCAGCGACACCAAAAAATCTGGCTTTAAAGTAGTAGCGATTGCCGGGCCGAAGAATATCGTGCCCGAACAGCTCGAGCTCAAGCACTTTTCATCGGTATTAAGCGCCTTGAAATCGGTCGATAGTTTGGGTGTAACCACAATTATCCAAACCGATCTTTTTGAGGACCCTGAAAAAAACAAAAAAATCCTCGATGCCGCCCAAACCCGCCACATAAACTACAGTTTTATTCCTGGCGAAAGCGAATTTTACTCTGGTAAAAATACGGTGGATGTCTTCTTAGGCTACCCGATGATTTCCGTCTCACAAACGCCCTTGGTCGGCTGGGGCGAAGTGGTGAAGCGAATTTTTGATATCGTGCTGACAACGGTAGTCATAGTTTTGCTCTCACCAGTATTTTTAGTGCTCATACTCCTGCAAAAGATTTTTAACCCTGGGCCAGTTTTTTACAAAAGCAAACGCCTCACCCGTTATTCGCAACCCTTTTACTTGTTTAAGTTCCGCAGCATGGGCGCTGCCTATGGTAACAAAGACGCCCTGACTGTTTTTAAAGAAATGGGTCGGCCGGACTTAGTAAAAGAGTATAAAGTCTACCGGAAAGTCAAAAACGACCCACGGATTACCGCTTTTGGGCGGTTTTTGCGCCGCAGCTCGTTAGATGAGTTACCTCAGTTATTTAATGTGCTAAAGGGCGACTTAAGCCTGGTCGGCCCGCGGGCGATTTTGCCTGAAGAAATTAGCTTATTTAAAAAACAGGGCGCGCTGCTCCATAGCGTAAAATCTGGCGTTACCGGGTTATGGCAAGTATCGGGCCGCAATAACCTCACCTTCGACCAGCGGGTTGAGCTCGAGCTGTATTATGCCCAAAACTGGAGCTTTTGGCTGGATATTAAAATTTTGTTCAAAACCATTAAAGTAATTTTCACCCGCGACGGAGCGCTGTAATGCCAAATAAACCGAAAATTGCAATTGTCCACGACTGGCTAACCACTATGGGTGGGGCCGAGAAAACTGTTCTGGCGCTGCACGAAGCTTTCCCGGATGCCCCAATTTACACTTCGGTCTATACACCCAGCACCATGCCGGCCTACAAAGGCTTAGATATTCGCACCACCTGGCTACAAAAGCTGCCAAGTTGGCTCACAAAGGTACATAAGTTCTTCCCGGTGCTGCGGGTATGGGCCTTCCGTTCACTCGACCTCAGTGCCTTCGATATTATAATCGTCAGCTCCAGCGCTGAAAGCAAACAAATCAAAAAGCACCCCGGGCAAACGGTTATTTGCTACTGCCATACCCCAATTCGCTACTACTGGAGCCATTATCACGAATACAAGCGAAATCCTGGCTTTGGCAAACTAAACTGGCTTATTCGGTTACTGATGCCCCTTTTGGTGCCACCACTCAAGAAAGCCGACTATAAAGCCGCTCAAAATATGGACATTATGATCGCTAATTCTAGCGAGGTGCAGAGTCGCATAAAAAAGTATTACCAGCGCACCGCCACAGTTGTGCACCCGCCGGTCGAAGTTGACCGCTTCACCAATCAGGCGCTTAACAAAAATCGCCATGGTTTTGTGATCGTCGGGCGGCAAGTGCTCTATAAACGAGTTGATTTAGCGGTCGCCGCCTGCACCGAGTTAGCCCTACCGCTCACCGTTTATGGTAACGGTAGCGAACACGAGCGGCTTAAGAAAATCGCCGGCCCGACCATCACCTTCATTACCAACGCTTCAGACAAAGAAGTTGCCGCTGGCCTCGGAAAAGCTGAAGCCTTTATCTTTCCGGCCGAAGAAGATTTTGGCATCGTGCAAGTTGAAGCCCTGGCTGCCGGCACCCCTGTTATTGGCTTTAACAAAGGCGGCACCACCGAAATCGTCGAAGACGGGGTCAGTGGGGTGCTATTCAACGAGCAAACCGTTGAGTCGCTCAAGCAAGCCATCGCCCGCTTCCAAACCATGGAGTTTCTACCTGCGACCCTCCACCGCAAAGCAAAACGGTTTCATAAAACCTTGTTCATTAGTAAAATGCAGAAAATCGTCGCCGATCAGCTTAATAAACGCTAGCTATTAAAACGCTTTGAGACATCACCAACTTTTTGGCTCATGTCTTTGCGGGCCACCAATACTCCATTTGGCGTATTGACCACCACCACGTTATCGAGGCCGATCACCGCGACTGGCTTGTCTTCTTCGTTACGGATATAGGCATTTTCGACTTCTTCGGTTTCTACTAAGCCTTTGACGAAATTGTTCCGCTGGTCGCGCTCCGAGGCCGAATGGGCGTCTTTAAATGAGCCCAGATCCACCCAGTCGAAGGTTGCCGGTACGACGAGCAGGTTTGTGGTTCGCTCGAGCAGAGCGTAATCGATGGCCATATTCTCAAAACTTAAGTACGCCTGTTGGTATGCTTCAGGGGTAGTCGCTGCTAAAAGTCGCTGGTAGTTATCGTGCCACTCCGGTGAAAACTCACGGAAAGCCGCCACAAACGTTGCAATCGAAGCCACAAAATACCCACAGTTCCACAAATAGCGGCCACTGGCAACGTAACTTTTCGCCATATCAAATTCTGGCTTTTCTTTAAAAGCGACCACTTGGTGGACAAATTGATGATCGTCGACGGCGCCGTCTCGTTCAATATAGCCAAATCCGGTAGCCGGGTAGGTTGGTTCAATACCTATCAGCGTCAGGCGCTTGTGGTCGGTAGTAGCTTTGGCGGCCGCCTCAAAAGACCGCTGAAAGCCTTCGATATCCCGAATCGCGTGATCAGCGTGCAAAAAAGCAATTGGCTCGTTGTTATCGTGTCGCGACTGCAAGTATTCTAGCCCGGCCACCATGCAACCAGCAGTTCCGCGGCGAGCTGGTTCAATAATAAAAGCGTCATCTGGAAGTTCAGGTAACTGCCGCTTAACGTGCTCAGCGTGGCCCGCTTCGGTAATCACATACAATTTATCGAGTGGCGCTAAAGTTTTGGCTCGGGCAACAGCGCTTTGTAGCAAGCTTTCGTCGCCCTTCATCTTTAACAAATGTTTTGGATATTCAGGGGTTGAAAGCGGCCAAAGGCGCGAACCTGAGCCACCGGCATTAATAACAGCAATCATGCTAAGGGATACCTCCTTTATTTGTCGCGCTGGATGCGGCTGACTAATGGGATAATAATTTTTTCTGGGGTAAATGAACTGTGCGCTAGCGCTGCGGCTTCCTGCTGTAAGCGACTGACCATGTCTGGGTCGTCAGCTAACGAATCGAGGGCATTTGCCAAAGCCTCCGCATCACCCGGTGGCACCAGCAGCGAGCCTTTTTGTAATAGACGACGCTGTGGTGGCGTATCAGAGGTGACCATTACCGTACCCATGGCAGCACCTTGGTAGATCTTGTTCGGCACCACTTTTTGAGCTTTTTCGGTGGTGCCAAAAATACCCAAACAGATGTCGTGGCTGGCGACAAAAGCCGGAAGCTTTTCTCGCTCAACCCATGGCAGCCAGGTTACCTTGACGTGACGTGGCGCACTAGCCAGTATAGCACGAACTTCTGGTTCGTCTTGTCCGCCGCCAACGAGCGTTACTTCTATCGGTTTGGTGACTAGCGTCAGAGCCTTGGCGATGGTCGGCGTCCCCTGTAGTGGCGTAAATAATCCAAAAAAAATAGCTTTTATCGGCGTATGCACTGCGCGGCGCGAGAGGCTTTTTTGCACAGTAAACCAATCGAGTGGCGCACCAACATACACCACTAAACCTCGGTGTTTGTACTGGCGCGGCAAGGCTTCAAAATGCTCTTCGGTATCGACAATAATAATATTCGAGCGCTTTAAAGCCGACATATCAAGCCATTCAATCAGTTTGGTTTTCAGGCCTTTTTTGACGCCGCGGTCTTTGGCTGTGCCTAAGCCGCTGATCATATAATCGAGCGCAATCGGCACCTTACGGAATAAAATCCGCGCCAGGCGAATATCAAACAGCCCCAAGTGCCCTACCAATACCATATCGGCATGTGGCAAGTGCCGCGCTTTAAAAATCAGTTTCGACCAGGAATACAGCAAGCGCCACGCCAGTAGCGGCAAACGCCAAGGCTGCTTAAGCATCGCCACTCTGGCTGCGGTATTGACGCCAAGTGGCACATTGCATTCGATCACCTCAATATGGTGAGCTTTAAGTCCGTCTATCAACACTTGGACGCGCGGTGACGCCTTAACGTCGTAGGTGCCAAAGACAATTACTCGTGGAGCGGTTGCGGTCGGGCTAGCCATGGTTTACCTCTGACTGTAGCCGCTTATTCCAGACTAGATATTTGAATAACGCGGTCATCGATGGTCCGTCTACCAGCTGGTTATCGGTAATTAATTCCATAATTTCGGGCACTGAAAAGAAAGCAGCGTCGGTAATGCCTTCTTCTGCTTGTTCGTGCTGATCGGTAACCACTAGCCTTCGGGCCACAAAAGTTTCGCCGATGCCCGTCGACATGCCATTTGCAATCGCAAAACTACCGATATTGTGCCACGAATCAGCCGTATAACCGGTTTCTTCTTGTAGCTCACGCTGCGCGGCCAGCAGTGGCGGTTCACTCTCTTCTACCGAGCCGGCCGGAATCTCCCACCCTGCTCGGTCGGTCGGATACCGGTGAAGTTTGACCAATAGAATCTTTTTATCTGCACTTTCAGGGACAATAAACACCGCTGGTTGGTCTTCGACGACAAAATACTCTCCTGCCTCGCCGTCTGGGCGAACTACTTCGTCGCGTCGCACCTTATACCACGGGTTTTCATGGACATAACTACTTCTGACTGTTTTCCAGGTACTCATATATTCCATCATAACAGATGCGGTCTATTCGGTACTGAGTAAACGAGCCCCGAGTGCGCAATGCACACCCAGGGCTCGAGGTCACGAGAATATCATGCCTGTTGGGGTGGACGTCGTCTGCCAGGTGTTACCCTCTCTGTCACGACAACTGAATGTAAATCTTCCGTTCTTTAGCTCTCCAACTTGCGTCACGAAAATTTCACAACTCCCTGGCATAGCGAGGGAATTAATCTCTAGCCACTTCTGGGTATCTTGTGCAAAACAAACTGTGCTATGGGACACTGGATCATACTTCCGATTTGCAATTACTGCAGTGCTGTCGTTCGACATTGTTTCTCCAGGTCGAGGGAATTTTTGCCCTTTAATTATATCGGGAAGACCGTCGAGGTCAACAGTTGATCTGTTATGCCTTCTTTTACATACCTAGCCCTCGACCAATTTCTATATTCGCAAAATCGCTTCTTTTTATCGTAGAATACAACAGGCGGTATTCCACGGATATTACTGGAGCAGATGTGCGGCGAGAACAGCTTGCCTTTCGTCATCAATCCGATGTTGGACTGCTTGAGCTTTGCGTGGTTCTCTTCGATACAGCGATTGCCGCGTATCTCGACGATTTCTCTCAAATGCAGGGAATTTTCGAACAGAATCTTACACACGCTGCAAGCATTCTTGAGAATGATGGCACAGCGCCACCCAGGCGCGTTCTTCTCCTTCGTGAAAAGTTGCTTTTCACGCTAGATGGACCAGTAGTAGTGCAGTTTGCAGGAGCGATTGCAGGGCCTGTATCAACAAAAGCAATCGACACAGTGGTTGAGGGGATGCTTAATATGCTAGATATCTAGTGTTTGTTCTCCTCATCTTGAAGACTGTCCACACCCCAAAAACATCCCCTCTGGAGTGCAGCAAACATGACCGACCACAATGTCTTCTATATTGAAATCGAACGGTCGCCCTTTGCAAGCATGAAGGCGGAGCTGCTGAAGCGGCATCGTAAAACCCTTGCAGCGCTTGCGCACGATGATCCGTGGCTTGCGTTTGATTATCTTTGCGAAAAAGTAGCCGCCTACTCCGTGACAATCTACAAACGAGGCAAGCCTCTCGTTACAGCTGGTATGGATGGGTATGAAGCAGCTCGAGGCATGGCTATCTCTGTATTGCAGCGACGTGCCCCTGACGTGTGCCGGAAACCGCTTACAATGGCTGTTCGCGTTGAACGCCCTCGCACCCTAAAAGAAGTCCTGCAGGGTAAGAAAATGGTTTTTGACGAAGTCTGCACTTTTACGGTGCCGGTTCAGCGCTAGTGCTTTTACCCCCTCTCTTACTTTTACGTAGGAGAGGGGCTTAACTTGAGCTATGCTATTTACTTCCTGGTCTGCCATGTTAATGTCTTTTCCTGACCTCACAAGGGACACAGCTTGATGGCGCCGCACAGATATGATATAGTTTCGCCATCGGGCAAAGTCTGGACTACCGATGCACCTATTGACCAGAAGGGAGTGCTGCCTATGTCAAAATTGACACTTTCCGCTCTCATCAAACAGCGTGGTTTTGAGCTCGCAGACCTTTATCTGTCTGAGCTAGAAGTCTTTAAGGGCCGTGTTACTGCCAATGTCGGTACCTATGTTATCGATACTGTGCAGTTGACCTATGCTGCCGATGCGCCGCCGCACATTGTTCTTGATACCACTCACCTTGTAAGCGAGGTGGAGGCTCAAGAGGAATACGATGCCGGCGCCAGCAGTGCAATGGTTGATGCGATGCAACTTATGCCTCAAGCTGCAACAATAGTGCTCGCTTCTCCTGATAACACTTTGTGGTTTAGGATCCCAGAAGATGACGAAAATACCTGCTGGTGTATCCACAGTCCATACCACCCAGTCCTGCCAGGCCATATCGTACCCCAACTGGATTAACTCTACAACAGGGTGCTGCAACTCAATTGCGGCACCCTGTCAACATTTAACTTACCCTATCTAGAGAATTGACTTCATACGCCACCCCAACGCCGCTCCTTAATGTAGTTTTTTCGGTAGCGCCGGAGGCACTGTTGGCTGACACGGAGACCATGTCTGCCGGAATTAGACGATGCGACATAACTATTCGATAAAATTATCCGACTGATGCGCCCATAATTCAGCATACAACCCTTTTCGCTTCACTAGTTCCTGGTGTGAACCGTCTTCAACTACATTGCCGTCTTTTAGTACCAGTATTCGATCCATCTTGCGGATGGTGGATAAGCGGTGCGCTACCACAATCGTCGTTCGGCCAACCATTAATGTGTCGAGCGCCTTGGTGATCAGCTTTTCTGAAGTTGAATCAAGTGAACTGGTGGCTTCATCTAAGATAATAATTGGCGCGTCCTTTAAAATCGCCCGAGCTAGCGCAATTCGTTGTCGCTGCCCGCCAGAAAGCTTAACGCCGCGCTCGCCGACCATTGTGTCGTAGCCTTGAGATAACTCTCGTATAAAATCATCGGCCGAAGCCAGCTTCGCCGCCTTGATTACTTCGTCTCGGCTAGCTTCGGGCTTACCGTAGGCAATATTTTCAAATATCGACCGGTGAAATAGTAGCGGCTCTTGAGGCACATAGGCAATATTTCTCCGTAGATCTTCTTGAGTAATCGCGCTAATATCCTGTCCGTCTATAGTAATGGTACCTTTTTGGATATCCATGAAGCGTAATAGCAACTTCGTGAGAGTTGTTTTGCCACTGCCACTTGGCCCCACCAATCCTACCTTCTGCCCAGCCGGAATTGTCAGGTTAAAATCTTTAAGTAATATCTTTTTCTTCGGTGCGTCGTCGTAGCGAAATTGCACGCTATTAAAGCCGACTTCACCTTTATGAATGCGGCTCGTTTCAGGCTGTTCTGGATCGCGGACTTCATGCGGCTGCATTATTATACCGGTCATTTCGGAGGCATCAGCCAGGGCTTCTTCTAGCCGATCCATGAAACGGCCGAAGCCCCACAGCTGCGAGATCAACTGCGACAGATAGAGCTGAATGAGCACCACTTCGCCAATGCTGATCGCTCCGGATAACGCAAACTGCACCGACAGATACAGCACTGCCATATTTAGAAGAATAATCACCGCCGATTTATACATCCGGATCCGTTCACTCATGCGGGTGGATGTAAGGCGCAGATCGTGACGGCGCTGGCTCAGCTTGATAAAATGACTGGTTTCTTCTTTTGAACGAGCGAACGAGCGCACCGTCAAGGTGTTACTGATGCTATCCGCCAGCCGGGCGGTGACCTCAGATTGCGATGCCGATGCCTGGCGAGAATAGCGCATCTTCTTGCGGTGTAGCCACACCAAAGAGGCACAAAACAACACCGTCCAGATAGAAAAAATGATGGCGATTTGCCAGTTCACAAAAAACAGAATGATAAGAATCGCTATGTATTGCCGAGCCAACATACCAAAGTCACCTAGCATGGTTTCGAGGGTGCGTTGGTAAGCCGCCGTTAACCGGTTAACTTTTGCGACCAAGGCGCCGCCAAAGTTGTCGGCAAAAAACGCCAGGCTATGTTCTTGTAATTTCTTGAAGCTTAGGACTTCAAGGTCGCGCACACCTTTGGGTTCAAGGCGAATGTAGGTTTGCATCATCAAACGCCCAGCTAAAAAGTAAATGATCCGAATAGCCGCAAAGGCAAATAGTAACGGTGTGAAGTCGTGGATAGTCAGCTTTGAAATATCGGTGCTTGTTAGTTTATCAACCACCAAGCTCACCAATAGCGGCCCGGCAATTGCGTCGGCTAAAATAAAAATCGTCGCGCCGATTTCTGACCAAATTAATAGCCACTTATAGCGCCACGTTATCCGCCAGAATAATTTCAGGGTTTCGCGTGACATATGAAGTATTGTACCATTATTTACTTCCAAGATCGCTCGTTCCGATACTGACAAAAAAGTAATATATTATATAGTAAAAAAGAGCCAAGCCGCGACAGGGGAACAGATATGACTATCGGAGCTCCGGAGCTCAAAGCAATTGAAGCAGTCATGAGTGGTAAACAATCGCTTGAAAAAGCCATGGCAACATATTCGCCCTGGCAACGTACCGTAACAGCCGTCGCCATACTGCATTTGGCGGGTGAAACCTATTTTTACCGCAACGAATATGGTCCGACCCTACGAGTAATTGCAGCCTATCATGGCATCCCCATCGGCAAGTTGCCGCGCGATGACTACGATTACCCGTGCCAACCTGCGTGGTGCGAAGCAGTTGATGTCACGAAAATGGTGACTCTAAGCCGAAATCGTGGCCTGCATCAAAGCCAACATGGCAAGGGGACTGAACTTGAGCTTACTCCGCAACCAGCGCTAGAAGCATTTTGTGACAATGCCAGCTACGTGCAGCGAGCTAAAACTTTGCTCACAAATGCTCGTAAATCGGCTGCGGATTTCAAGATAGCCTACGACGAAATGTTCGAGCGAAGGCGTCAACAGTATCTGAGATTCCAACGAGCCCTTGAAGCTGCCGGCCTGGAGGGCGTCGAAAGTATTCCCCATCAAGACATCGCCGATCTGCGCTCTAAGCTATTGATGGTAGTCAGTATAATTGATGCGCACTTTCCTAAGAGTCGTTAAATGCCTCGCGCACTCCTCGGAGTGCGCTTCTTTACAGCATATTTTACTTCAGATTATTAAAGATAGACGCCCCGGCTCAATGAAGAGCTGGGGCGTTTGTTGCTACCGCCGGTATGTACCGAGGAACTGGTCAATACCACCATCGTCACTGTAGTCGGTGATGTATCGCTCTTTTGCGAAATGTCCCCGTACGGCATCGACAAAAGCATCGCGTCCAGCTTGCTCAGTAGATCGTGCCACCGCTACTGATCGATCTCCAGAAACAACAACCTTGCTAACAAGCCCGTGCTTCTCCAGCTGGTACGCAAGTTGTGCCTCAGCGTCGGCAAAGGATTTACCGTTCGCTGGTCGAAACCAGATGTAGAAATGACGAAAACCAGGCTCGTCAGCAGCAAGTCTATTAATGATCTCGGCAGCCGAAGGCGTGACATTGGACATTCGCATTTGGTTCGGAGTGAAATTAACCGCCGCAGTTGAAACTGTATCCAGCCACAAACACATTTTCCTCATGGCATCCTCGCGTGTCGAAGACAATATAACTCTCTGCTTATACACTATTTTATATTTTTA
This sequence comes from Verrucomicrobiia bacterium, assembly GCA_035629335.1. NCBI lineage: Bacteria > Pseudomonadati > Verrucomicrobiota > Verrucomicrobiia > Verrucomicrobiia bacterium. The sequence continues at coordinate 41,121 of DASPIB010000007.1, read as the reverse complement.
TGCAACTTATCCACATTTTTGCTGCTCCCGCAAAAAGAGCACCCAGTAATAAAAACAGCATTATTGCCAAAACCTAAAGGTCATTATGCGCTACAATAAACATATATGAATATGCTTATCACTGGTGGCGCGGGGTTCATTGGGGCGAACTTTGTGCACTACACCGTTACTAACCACCCCGAATACACTGTGACCGTTATCGATAAACTCACCTATGCCGGACACCTTGAAAACCTAGCGCCAGTACAGGATAAAATTACTTTTGTACAGGGCGACATCTGCGACCGCGAGCTGATGGATAAACTGGTGGGTGAAACTGATGTGGTGGTGCACTTTGCCGCCGAATCGCACAACGATAATTCACTGCGCGACCCCTGGCCATTCGTTGAAACTAACCTAATTGGGACCGCTACCATCCTTGAAGCAGTTCGTAAGCACAATAAGCGCCTGCATCACATCTCTACCGATGAAGTCTACGGTGATCTTGAACTAAATGACCCGTCAAAATTCACCGAAAAAACCCAGCACAACCCCTCAAGCCCCTATTCCAGCACCAAAGCTGGCTCGGACTTACTCGTAAAAGCCTGGGTTCGGTCGTTTGGCATTAAAGCTACTTTAAGTAACTGTTCCAACAACTACGGCCCCTACCAACACATCGAAAAGTTTATCCCACGCCAAATTACCAACGTGCTTTCGGGCATCCGGCCTAAGCTTTACGGCACCGGCGAGCAAGTCCGCGATTGGATTCACGTTGACGACCACAATGCCGCCGTGCACACCATTCTCGAAAAAGGCAAAATTGGCGAACTCTACCTGATTGGCGCCGATGGTGAAGAGAACAATAAATACGTAGTGGAAACCATTCTCGAACTCATGGGCCAGCCAAAAGATGCCTACGATCACGTCAACGACCGCCCCGGTCACGATCAGCGCTACGCTATTGATTCAACCAAACTACGCACCGAACTCGGCTGGCAACCGAAGTACACCAACCTCCGTGAGGGTCTACAAGCAACAATCGACTGGTACCGTCAGCACGAAGACTGGTGGAAATCAGAAAAAGAAGCCGTTGAAGCCGCCTATAAGGCGCAGGGGCAGTAGATATGGAAACCTGGCAGCCAGTATCTCAAGAAGTGACCGCTCGCGCCACCAGCATTCCTGGCCTGTTTGAATTCCAGCTCGATGTGCGCGGCGATAACCGCGGCTGGTTTAAAGAGAACTATCAGCGACAAAAACTACAGGCCGCGCTCGATACCATTGCAACTGAAAACCGCCAAGCTTTTGATAATTTTACCGTTATCCAAAACAATATCTCTTATAACAAACAAGCCGGCGTCACCCGCGGTATTCATGCCGAGCCGTGGGACAAATATATTTCGGTGGTACACGGCGAGGCCTTTGCCGCCATTGTTGATCTGCGTCCCGGCGATACTTTCGGTAACCTTGAAGCTTTTCACCTCACCCCAAACACGGCTATCTTCGTGCCAAATGGCTGTGGCAACTCGTTCCAGGCCCTCACCGATGACTTAGTTTACGCTTATTTGGTCAACGCCCACTGGTCGCCCGACGCTGAATACATGTTTGTTAATTTGCGCGATTCAGAACTCGCGATTGACTGGCCTATTCCCATCACCGACGATTTAATTTCAGCTAAAGATAAAGCCCACCCAACACTTGCTGAGGTGCGCGCCACACTGGAGGTATAGCTATGGATGACAGCCGTTTCTTAATTATTGGGGCGTATGGGCAGCTTGGCAAAGCTCTTTCAGAGCGCTTCCCAAACGCCCAAAAAACCGACCGCGACACCTTAGATATCACCGATAAAACCGCTCTTGAAGCCTTTAACTGGGAAGATGTTGACGTCATTTTAAACGCCTCGGCTTTTACCAACGTTGATGGCGCTGAAACTCCCGAAGGCCGGGTAGCAGCTTGGCAGATTAACGCCCAGGCCGTGGGGTATTTAACGCGCATTGCAGCACAGCACGATATCACACTGGTGCACGTTTCTACCGAATACGTGTTTGACGGCACTAAAACACCCCATACAGAGAACGAACCAGTTTCACCACTCGGTATTTACGGCCAAAGCAAAGCTGCTGGCGATATTATTGCTGGCGTCGCACCAAAACACTATATTCTGCGGACCACCTGGCTCATTGGCGAAGGCAAAAACTTTGTTCGCACCATGATTGGCCTGGCCGAAAAGAATATTTCGCCCACCGTCGTAAGCGACCAGGTTGGCCGCCTGACTTTTACCCCAACCTTAGTTGAGGCAATTGAGAAACTCCTTGCAGTAAAGGCCCCTTACGGCATCTATAACGTCACCAACAGCGGTGAGCCCGCCAGCTGGGCCGAGATCACTCGCACTATTTTCACAATTATGGGCCGAAACGATCTAACCGTGACTGATACCTCCACCGAAGCTTATTTCAAAGATAAACCCGGTATGGCAGCGCGGCCGTTGCAAAGTGCGCTTGATCTGACTAAAATACAATCTGTTGGCGTCGTGCTGCGCGATTGGCGCGACGATCTTACTCGTTACATTGAATCACAACCAAAGGAGTAGCCTATGAAAGGGATAATCTTAGCCGGTGGGTCGGGTACGCGGCTGTACCCAATTACGAAAGCAACAATCAAACAGCTGGTGCCGGTCTATGATAAACCGATGATCTACTACCCGCTCTCCACCTTAATGAGCGCCGGAATTCGCGACATCTTGATTATCTCTACCCCTAAAGACCTCCCGCGTTTCGAAGAACTACTCGGCAGCGGCGAACAAATTGGCTGTAATTTCACCTACAAAGTCCAGGAAAAGCCACGCGGCCTGGCCGATGCCTACATTGTGGGCGCAGATTTTATCGGTAGCGATAAAGTCGCCATGATCCTCGGCGATAACCTGTTTTACGGGGCTAATATGGGCGAAAAACTAAAACAATACGCCGATGTTGACGGTGCAGTTGGTTTTGCCGCGCCCGTAAAAGATCCGCAGCGCTATGGTGTTTACGAATTCGACGACCAGATGAACGTGCTTTCGATCGAAGAAAAACCTGAAAAACCAAAATCGCATTACGCTAACTCTGGCCTGTATTTCACCGATAACAATGTCGTTGAAATTGCCAAGAACGTCAAGCCAAGTGCCCGTGGCGAAGTTGAAATCACCGAAGTTCTTGATGCCTACCGCCGCATAGGCAAGCTGAAAGTGTCGCTGCTCGATCGTGGCACCGCCTGGCTCGACACCGGCACTTTTGACGCCATGCTCGACGCCAGCAACTTTGTGGATGTCGTCGAAAAGCGCACCGGCCAAAAAATCGGCTGCATTGAAGAGATTGCCTGGCGCGAAGGCTTTATTTCAGACGAACAACTGCACACCCTGGCCGATCCTCTGAAAAAAAGCGGCTACGGTACTTACCTACTCGACCTCTTAAAGCATAACTAGGAGCACCGCTTATGACCCCCGACCTTTCAACTATTACTATTCTTGGTACTGGCTACGTTGGTATTTCGAGCGCCGCGATTATGGCTGCCGCTGGCTACACGGTTTATTTAGTCGACGTTATTCCTGAGCGGCTGGAGAGTATTCGCCAGGGCAAAGCTTTCTTTTACGAAGAAGGCTTAGACCCGCTGATCGCTGATGGCGTGGCAAAAAACAAGATTATCCCGACTGAATCGTATGCCGAATCAGTCGCGAAAAGCGATGTGGTGTTTTCGTGCGTTGGCACCCCCGACAACCCCGATGGCAGCAGTAACCTCAGCTACGTTTTTGCCGCCGCCGAAGAAGCCAGCCAATACCTAAAGCCTGGTAGTGTATTCGTACAAAAAAGCACCGTTCCGGTGGGCACCGGCGAAAAAGTTGAAGTCGCCATGGCCAAAAGCGGCAAAACCATTCGCTATGTTTCAAACCCAGAATTTCTGCGCGAAAGCACAGCTGTGTACGATACGCTCTGGTTCGACCGCATCGTCCTTGGCGGCAGTGATGCAGAAGCCCTTGAAAAAGTCATGGCTATTTACCGCACCATTGCCCAACACCGTGACAGCATTGCCGAGCTAGCCGGTATTTCGGGGCCAAAAGACAGCCCTGAAGGCCAATACATTACCACCACCCGCAACAGCGCCGAATTAGTAAAAGTCAGCGCCAACGCCTTCCTCGCCCTTAAAATTTCGTTCGCCAATTCGATCGCTAAGCTGGCCGACGCCGCTGGTGCCGATATTACCGAAGTCATGAACGCCGTCGGTGCCGACCCGCGAATCGGCCGGGCATTCTTGAACGCTGGCCGCGGCTACGGGGGCGGTTGTTTTCCGAAAGACGTCAGCGGCTTAATTAACAGCGCCCGCGAGTTTGGCGTGGATATGGAAATCATGCAAGCTGCCAGCCACTTAAACGATTCGATGCCTGGCTATATAGCAGAAAAACTAAAGCAACAGCTCGGCAACAACTTAGCAGGCAAAAAAATCGCCGTGCTTGGCTTATCCTTCAAAGCTGGTACGAGCGACACGCGGCGTTCGTCGGCCATCGCCCTCGCTAACATCCTGGCCAAAGAAAAAGCTGCGGTACATGCTTACGACCCTGAAGCCAACAAAGAAGCCAAACCCGAACTAGACAGCTCCATCACTCTGCATAATTCCACCGTCACCACTGCCGAAAAAGCTGACGCCATTCTAGTAGCTACCGACTGGAAGCACTTCACCCAGCTTTCGGCTGTCGACTATAGCCAATTCGCGCCTGGTGCGGTTTTTGTAGACTGCATGAACCGTTTTGTTTCTGAAGACTTCAAGGCAGCCGGCATGGCGTACATTGGAGTTGGTCGCTCATAGTCAGAAATGCAGAGACTAAAAATATCCTTCCGTCGCTTCGCATATTCTTCAATGGTTTAGGATCTTGATAAGCCAAGAGTTGTGCTATAAAGAAGGCCTTGGCAAAAATCGCCAAGGCCTTTTTGGGGTTGCCTACTTTTGGTTCGTCTCAACCCGACGCTGAACCGCTGCCGCGAGATCTTCGTCCGTCAGCGAAACGCCAGGGAGCGTCATACCCTTGCCATCAAGCCAAAAGCTTCCCGACTCAATGTCCTTTGCACTTACATTCTTGACCGTAAGAGTTACCCTCTTCAGTCGGTGAGAATCACCAATAGCCGTTCCCTCGCCTGGGGTGAGGTCACCCAACACGTTCTGGGTGGCTTTTGAAATCCAGCCCTCATCCATTTCAGGCGCAGCAGCCTTAACAGCAGCGAGAACTCGTGCATGCGTTACTGGCTTCGACTTGCCCATGAAATTGCTCCTATCTCTGGAGGGACAACCTATCTATTCTACCTTTTCCCCTATAAACGTACAAGTCAAACTGTGACAAGCGCTAAACTTCTTATGGCGCCAGCTGTCACAATCCTGGATATAGTCCAATTAGCCTCAATTAACGTATTTTGCGCGGCTTAGCTTTTACTATATAATTAAGGTAACTATGAAAGTTATCATCCAAATCCCTTGCCTTAACGAAGAGGCAACCCTACCGCTTGTGTTTGAAAAGATGCCAAAGAAAATTGATGGCGTTGATGTATTAGAATACCTGGTTGTCGATGACGGCTCTACTGATAAAACAGTTGAAGTTGCGAAAAAGCTAGGCGTACATCATATTGTGCGACACGCCCGAAATATGGGTCTCGCTCGTTCATTTCACGATGGCGTGTCGTATGCCCTGGCGCAGGGCGCTGATATTGTCGTTAACACCGATGGCGACAACCAGTACCCGCAAGATCGCATCCCTGATTTAGTCAAGCCGATCCTGGAAGGCAAAGCTGATATCGTCATTGGCGACCGCCAAACCAGCACTATTGCCCACTTTTCACCGCTCAAAAAAGCCTTGCAGCGTTTTGGCAGCTACATCGTCAATAAAGCCGCCGGCACAAATATCCCTGATGCCGCCAGTGGTTTCAGGGCCTACTCACGCGGTTCGCTTATGCGGATGAATATTATTACCCAGTTTAGTTACTGCATGGAAACTATCATTCAGGCCGGCAACAAGCGGATGGCCATTACCAGCATCCCAATTACCACCAATGCGAAAACTCGCGAATCGCGGCTGTTTAAATCGATGCGCCAACACGTCATGAAGTCTGGTGCCGCTATTGTGCGAGCCTACCTAATGTACAAGCCGCACGTCATATTTACGACCCTTGGCGTGACGCTGCTTGCCCTCGGGTTAATTCCGTTCGTGCGCTACTTTTACCTGATCGTCAACGGCAGTGATGGTAGCCACGTGCAGTCGTTAATTGTCGGTACCACTCTACTGATCGCTTCCTTTTTATCGTTTGTGCTAGGCATTGTGGCGGATATTATCCGCACCAACCGAATTCTAACCGAAGAGACTCTCGAGCATCTAAAACACATCCGGTTCGATAAGTAGCACCGTGGCAAGGGCATCGTTCTGGCAACGGGTCAGTCAATGGTACTTGCCAAATATTCCCGATTTAGTTCGACGCAAACTCATATCTGGTATTGTTGCCGTCGCTGTATTGTTCAGTGCGGCAGCGTTTTTGCACGCCTTACTGATTCCGCCGCTAGCAACGGGCGATGAAGCCCTGCACCTCGATTACGTGGTAGATGTTTCGCAGCTTCAACTGCCGCGGTTTTTTGATGGAGCGCACTTTAAAGTACCGGGCGCCTATACCCCACCGGTGCAGTGGGTCTCCCAGCATCCACCTTTGTATTATATGATCTTGGCGCCCTTTGTTGCGCTAGCAGATAGCTTTGGATCGCCAGGCGTAATGGTGTTCGTTGGAAGAATGCTATCACTTATCATTGGGCTTTTGGCGCTACTCGCCATTCCGCCGATTTTAGCCCGTTGGCGCCAGTCACCTCGGGTCATTCTTGGCGCAACACTGCTCGGGAGCGTGGTCAGCATGCATATCGGCACCAGCTCAGCTATTTATAATGACCCACTCGCAACGCTGCTTTCGGTTGTGACCGTTGGCTTGGCTGGCTACATACTGCTCGAAGGGCCAACCAGGCGGCGGGTAGGCTTATTAGCGCTGCTAGCTGCGCTTGGGCTTTTCACGCGAGCAACGATGCTCGTTAACGTTATGGTCGCCTGTTTGACACTGGTCATTGCCTACCCACTCCACCGCCAACAATTAGGTACCTCTATAAAAGCCAGCCTTTTAAAAGGCATTGGCGCCGCTACCCTTACGGCCGGACTTAGCTTGGTTATCGCTGGCTGGTACTATGTTCGAAATTATACCTACAGCGGCTCATTTGTTGGTAGTCAAACCGAGTGGGCAATAGAGCATCTTAATCGGCAGTATTTCACTTTTGGAAACGTGCTCAGCAGGCCTGATTTTATTCAGCAGTACTTCGCTGGATTTAGTAGTAGCCAGATTATTATTCTTAGCTGTTTCGTACTGTTTGCAGCTGGCATAATCGGTACTATCCTTTGGTCGCGGCGGCATCGAACGCACCACGAAAAACGCTTCTTACTGCTGATTGGCCTAATTGTCCTTCACTCAATCGGTATCGTGCTGCTACTAGCGCAACACATCATGAATGGTGGCGCTAACAATTATCGCTATCTCTTGCCTGCACTGTTAGCAACTGTCTTTCTTCCTGCCCTTGGCGCCCATTATCTTCGCTGGCCAGGCAAAATACTCTATCTGGTAGTCTTCTTTGGTGGCCTCTGGACGGTGCTGTATTCAATTTTTAAAGCCGAAACCGGTAAGCTCGCCGTCTACACCAACGGTTCATTCGATTTTACGATGCCACGCTCGCTGCGTGAGCTGTTGATTGTGGGTGGTCTTGCCGTTATCTGCCTGAGTGTCGTTTGGGTATTTCTGAGTTTTTATAGAATCCGCAAGGCCCAGTTCCAGCAAAAACGGTCTATTTTAAGCGTTCCTTCACGACTTTTTTAAGCAGTGTTTTTATATGTGCATCTACCGGAATAAGCGGTGACTTTGGCAAATGAGTTTCGTCTCGCTGCAGAATAAGATATGTTACTATACCACCACCCTGTGAGCCAACCAGCAGGCCAGCAACCAGCAAGCTTACTTTTAACCATTGCGCCCGTAAAATTATAGCGATAGCCTGCAGGCTAAAAGCTACGATGAATAGCAGCACTGGCAAACTATAGCGGCCTTGCACTGCAACCGGAAAGGCTAGCTGCACGTATTCTTGATAATTCCTGATCCAAAGCACTAGAAGATAACCAATTACAATAATTAATATCAGGAAGCTCGCTGGGGTATTGAATACGCGCCAGCCAACCAGTAAAAGCGCCGCCAGGCTAATAAACAGAAATGCCCACAGTGCAATCCGTAATACCGGCAGCCCGGGCGATATTCCGTACCTATTTGATCGCGGATCTTGGTCGAGGCCGGCAATCAATAGGCTATTGACCATTTCGGGCAGCCAATAGTCTTTGGTGTATTCAATTCGGTTGACAATCGGCGACGGGCTCGTCAATTGCTTCTTTCGAAGCTCGTAGTTCCTGGCCCAAGGCACATATTGCTGGCATTCTCCAACGCTCCGCACTTTTTCGCACGGCGCTTCTAAGCTCTTATATACCAGCGCGTTCACGCCAAACCGCTCGAAAAATAACCCTATCCCAATAACAAGCGGCACAATCAGCAAAATGCGCTTCACTACAGAAAGCGCCCGGTAACCTTCGCCGATTGAAGTTATAATTTTTCTGCGTTTGTATAGTGTCCAAACTAATGCCCCGAGTACCCCAATAAAGAAAATTGGCAGAAACGAAAACTTTACCAGGCTGGTGAGCAAACCGGTAGTCACTAAAGCGCCGCCGTTAACAAAGCTGTTGCCCATACCTTTTATGAACCGCACCAGATAATACGCGAACACCGCCGAACCGAGTATTTGCAGCGTGTCATAACTGACATGGCCGGCGATATAGCTCACCAGAGGAATAAGCGAGAACAATAGGATGGCTACATTCGTCGTGGCTCGACTAAGGCCCAGCGCCAGAAGCGTTTTACGGTAAAATAACAAACTGGCGGCAACAAAGGCTGTCGAGATCACCCGCACGGTAACAATCGCCAGTAAACTGTCGCCGGTCAGCAGTTTCGCTACGCGATAAGGAAAACTCATGAGGTAATGATACAGATACGATCCGTACCGAGTAATATCCCCGAACACCGCTGACTCAGGGCTTTGGGCCGTAATAAGCGGCCCCCACTGCTGCGCGTATATCTCGATAATTCCCACGTGGTAAGGTTCGTCAAAGATAAGCGGGTAGCTGGCGGTGATGGCGACCCATATTGCCTGCAACCAAAAAAGGCCGACAACGGCCGCAAAGAACTGCCAGCTGCCGAGTAGTGCGATACAGCGTTTGGTAAACGGAGGCTTAGAAGCGATCATTTCATATAGTGTACCACTGTTTGAAGAAATTCGTTAGCTTGGCGCATTGCCGGCCAGTGCCAGTCGGTTTCGCTATAAAAAATATAGGTTAACGCGCCCGACCCGAATACGCCCGCGACAATCAGCCCTGTTGCAATAACTGCCTTTATACTACGTCGCTTCAGGACCCTACTGGCTGCCAGCACAATCAGTGCCAGCAGAAACGGCAGCAGTGGAATAAAATACCGTCCCTGAATAGCCACCGGTACCGCAAAAAGGCTATATTCGCTATAATTACGCCACCACAGCGCAATGGTATAAATCGCCCCACCGGCAAGTATAAATAGGAGTGGTAGATGGTACTTTAATTGTCGCCGAAAAAGCCACACCAACACCGCTCCGCCAAGCAATATACTCCAGCCAATACACCGCAGGACCGGGTGGCCGGCTGCCGCATGGAGATTCTGCGGCGTGCCCTGGTGCAGCGCTAATGCGCCCGTAGGCGGATAGGCCGCGGTAATGAAAAGATCATTAATAATCTGCGGCAACCAGTTAACAACAGTGTAGAGCAGTGGGTTGTTCACCGCTTTTGGCTCTATTTTCTGCTGAGCCAGCAATGTGTCATTTCGGGCCCACGGACTGTACTGCAAGCAAGTTTCGCGACTTTGCACCTGGCTACAATCTGGTGTGAGTGAGTGGTAGCGCAACAAGTTGCCACCGTACCGTTCGGCAAATAAGCCAAAACTTATAACCAGCAGCACAATAAGCACCCCTTTTACCCCGAAGCGTAACTTCTTAAAACTATCTATAAAATCTGTAAAAATCTTTGTTTTATGCTGGCGTACCAATACCACCCCAGCAATCAGTAAAAAGACCGCAAAGATCGGCAACATCGTAAACTTCACCAAAGTAGCCAGCATACCAAGCGACACCAGCCCCAATAGCCATCCCGCCCAGTCTTCTTTTTGGATGGCTCTTAGCAGGCAGTAGGCCATCGCCGGAACAAGTAGCAGCGTAACCGGATCGTAACTCACATGCGCCGAAACAAAAGGCACCAGTGGCGTTGCGACAAATAATAATAGAGTAAAATGCACCACCGCTCGAGGCAGCTTTGCAAGCAGCAACACCCAGCGATACATAAATAGTGCCGCAACTACCGTGGCAACACTTAAAAGACGGAGCAGAATCGTCAATGTCTGAATATCAGAAGTAAAAAGCTTTGCCAATCGGTAGGGAAAACTAGCTAAATAATGATACAGGTACGAATTATAGCGGGTAATATCCCCGTAAACCGCCGCTTCGGGTGGCTGAACGGCTATAAACGGCGATAACTGCCGCGAGTATATATCAATAATTCCCAAGTGATATTCTTCGTCGAAGATCATTGGATACGTCACCGATACCGCCAACCAAACTGCGCTGATACAAAAAACGAGCACCACTCCATAAAAAAAATAACGGTGCGCTATGATACCCGGTACCCGCGCCGTCCAGAGCCGCCAGAAAGATGCTACACTATTCATATATCTTTATTCAGTATAGCAAGTCGTTTAATTATAAAGGCACCTCCATGCGCGAAAAAATAACCGCTCTTATACGTTCAAAAAAGGTTCGAACTACCGCCGGCATTGCCATTTTAGTGCTATCATTAGCAGCTTTCAGTTTTTATGCCGTCACCCATCCTGAGCTGTTTCAGCATCTTACTTCGGTCAGACTTCCTGAGGCCGCCGGCATACTGGCACTCTATTTTGTGTTTTTGTTTGCCACCGCCAGCATTTTGCACGTTAATGTACAGATGTGTAAGGCGGTTATTGGCCGAAAAGAAGGCTTTCTGCTGACTATTTACTCCACGATTGTAAACTTTTTTGGTCCTTTACAGAGCGGCCCGGGTTTTCGGGCAATCTATCTAAAAAAGAAACTCGGTATCAAACTACGCGATTATGGCCTCGCAACCGTCTACTACTACCTGTTTTTTGCGATTTTTAGCGCTATTTTTTTGTTGCTTGGCGTGCTCGAACCGATGGCGATTGTCTTTGCCGTAGCCGGATTAGTTGGGCTGGCCTTTTTATTTATTATCTGGCGCAAGCGGACCGGTAAAAAAGCTCCTTCTGGCTCACCAAAATTATTCTTACAGCTGGCCGTAGTGACGCTATTACAGGTCACAGTGGTGGCGATTATTTACTTTATCGAACTCCGCTCAATCGATAGCTCCATTTCACTGCAACAGGCTTTCACCTACACCGGGGCGGCTAATTTCGCCCTGTTTGCTGCTCTCACGCCAGGTTCAATTGGTATTCGAGAATCGTTCTTGCTGTTTTCACAGCAACTTCACGGCATCGACAGCCAGACCGTCATTGCTGCTAGCGTCATCGATCGGGCGTTTTACTTTATTTTCTTGGGCCTTCTGTTTCTTATTGCTACTTCGCTCCATGCCAAAGACAAATTGCAACTTCGATCGAAAAATAACGAATAATCGTACCGCTGCTTGTTGTGCACTTTTCAAGAAAGGTCTATAATTAACATAAGCAATAAAATAGGTCCGTCATGAAAAGCCTCAAAAAACCAAAATCACACAAAAAAACCATCATTCTTCTTGCACTACTAATTGTTCTAGCTGGCGCAGGTACCGCGTATGCGGCCATGCAAAAAATTGGCCCTTTCAGCTCACCTTCGAGCACCGCCACTGAATCAACCGAGCCGGCCCAAAACGATATTAACACCAGCCCGCCGACCGACGACCAAATTGATGCCGGCGAACAAACTGCTACCGACAAAGAGCCGCAAAAGCCTTCACCTACTCCCCCCGATAACAGCGAACCTGGTACCAGCAAACGCCAAGCCCAAGTTACTATCGATTCGGTGAATCAAACCGGCACCACCTTGCGCATTCGTGCCTCGATCAACACCATCGATGCCGATAGTAAATGTACCGCCACCCTTACGCGCGTCAGCACCACAGCCTTTACCGAGACCGTTGACACCCAGACCATGCCTAGCTACTCTATGTGCAAAGGCTTTAACATCCCTGTTGCCAATCTCGAAAAAGGCGCCTGGAAACTAACCATCAGTTACGAAAGCAAAAATTTTAAAGGTGAAACCACCCAGGAGGTGAGCGTGCAATGAAACGATTAGCCTCAATAAGGCTTGTTTTATTCGGTATATTATTCTTAGCTGCTGCGTCACTACTGACGCAGTCTTCAGCATCAGCCGCTGGCTCAACCGCTGGCTTCAAGGCCGGCCGGATTATTGATGATTCTACATTTACTAATGCAAACAGCATGTCGGCCGCACAAATTCAGCATTTTCTCAACAGTAAAGTACCGCACTGCGACACCAATGGCACCCAACCCTCCGAATACGGTGGCGGCACAAGGGCACAATATGGTCGTTCGCGCGGCAACCCGCCGCCATTCATTTGCTTGAAAGATTACAGAGAAAGCACCAAAAGCGCCGCCCAGATTATTAAAGAGGTAGCAGTGCAGTACCAAATAAACCCGCAAGTCTTAATTGTGCTGCTACAAAAAGAACAAGGCCTCATTACCGATAGCTGGCCCTGGAAAGTGCAATACCGCAGCGCCACTGGCTACGGCTGCCCTGATACCGCCCCTTGCGACCGCGAGTACTATGGTTTTTCTAACCAAGTACGCTGGGCGGCTAAAATGTTCCGTGCCATTATGAATGACGACCCAAATTGGTATGTTCGTTACACTGTCGGTAGCAATCGCATCTACTACAATCCTAATGCCGCCTGTGGCAGTAGCATGGTAAACATTGAAAACCGAGCGACGGCTGCACTGTATAATTACACGCCCTATCAGCCAAACCGCTCTGCCCTCGCCGCTGGCTATGGCCAGGGTGATAGCTGTGGTGCCTACGGTAATCGCAATTTCTACTTGTATTTCAAAGATTGGTTTGGTGCCACTACCGGCTCCGATACACCGTTCTTTACGGTGGCTGGCCGCGGCGGCATCTATATCACCGGTGCGAGTAACACCTATTATTACTTGGTCAACAATAACCAACTAAAAGATTACGGCTACGGCAGCCTGTTTGGCCGCATTAAAAGCATTTCTCCTCAAGCTTTTGCCGGACTCACTCCAAAAGGCGCCCTGCCAGACATAGCTCGGTTTGAAGGCGATGAGATTTATGCCATTAGCCAATCGGGCAAGCATAAGTTTAGTTCGGCTGCTCAGTATGCTCAGTACGGCTTCCGGATGGGCCAAGAAGCAAGTTTACCAAAAGAGCTTGCCAGTTGGTATGCCGCCCGATCAGAAATGCAGAATGTGCTTCGCCAGCACGATCGACCGGAGGTATTCTTTGTCCAGGACGGCAAGAAGCGTCATATCTCGTCGCGTCAGGCCTTTGAAACCCTTGGCTCCCCGGCTTACGTCTCGCGGGCTTCAGTCACGCTCTCGAGCCGTTTTGCTACCGCCCTCTCGACCGGTGCACCCATTTTAACCGCTAGTACGCTGGTTGCTGCAACAGATACAGCAGCCTACCACTGGTGGAATGGTACCGGACGCCAGGCAATTGCGCCAAAAATTATTCACGAAGCCGAGAAGCCAGTTGACTACGCGGCGCCAGCTAAAATCGTCGATCAACTGCCCGCAGCTGCGACCGCGCCCATCGATAACTACGTTCGCGACGCCGCCGGTAAATACTATCTGCTCTCAGGAAAATACAAAATCCATCTTTCCCCTGCCGACGTCACTAAGCTTGGTGTCGCCGGTAGCAACTATAAGCTATCTGACGACGTCTTCCTGGCAGCTTTCACTAATGTAGTACCAACCAATAAACCTATCCGAATTAACAAAAGCAGTAAGATTTACCTCTACGTCGATGGTGCTTTCCGGCACGTTTATTCACAAGCCGATCTCGCCAGTTACGGTTTTAGGACTGGTGATGCCATTAATTTAACGACCGAAGTAACTAAGCTCTATACTGTCAGCGAGCAACCGTTGCTTGCTGAAGGGAGTCTCATACGCAGCAACCGTGCCCCAGAGGTATACCTGATAAACAATGGCAAAAAACACCATGTCACCTCTGTAGCTCAACTAAAAAACTTTGGTAAAACCATGGGCGATGTCCGCAGCGTCACACCCGAAGCGGCCAACGCCTACCCTACCAGCTCACCGCTCGCCTATTGGCTAAAAGATACCTCTGGCGCAGTGTGGTTTATCCAAAACGGAAAACGCTACAGTGTGAGCGCGCCAATGCTTCTGCCCGAGCGTTACGCCGTTGCAACCACTCACCTCACTGCCATAGCCGATAGCACGCTCACAAAACTTGCGATCGCCGGTCAGCTAGACCAATTCGTCCGTAGTCACGGCGATAAAAAGGTCTACGTTATCGAACACGGCAAAAAGCGCCACGTAGAATCATGGGCTGCCTTACGTAAACACTACGGGGACGATAAAATAGCGCGAATCTTAGACGTATCCGCTGATTTTGTACAGCCTATCCCAACCGGTACGCCGGTACGCTAGTCATGTAACTTGTTCGCTGACGTATCATAAGCTACACAAAAGACCCCGGCTTCTCATCTGCAGCAATTAGGTATAAGATAGACGTAACTGTATGAATAGAGTCGTCGTTGTTATCCCCAGCTGGAACGGTGCTGCTGAGCTGCCGAGTGCCATTGAATCAATCTTGAGTCAAAGCTTGACCGACTTTACTTTGGTAATTGTAGATAACGCCTCCAGCGACGATTCGCCGCAAATTATTAAGGAATTCGCACAAAAAGATAAGCGAATTAAAGCTATCTATAACGATAAAAACTATGGCTTTACCGGTGGCGTGAACGCCGGGCTCGCTTACGCCATTAAACATAAAGCCACTTATGCTGCCCTATTTAATAACGACGCCGTCGCCGATAAAGACTGGCTGAAGCATTTAGTAGCCTTTCTAGATGACCACCCGGCTTACGGCATGGCGGCCTGCAAACTACTCCACGCCGACGGCAAAACTTTTGATAGCACTGGCGATCAGTATTCGATTTGGGGCTTACCGTACCCGCGCGGCCGCGACGAGCCAACCAGCACCAAATACGATCACTCAACCGAGATTTTTGGCGCTTCAGGCGGCGCCAGCATCTACCGGATTGCCATGCTAGAAAAGATTGGCCTGTTTGATGAAGATATTTTTGCCTACTACGAAGATATCGATATCAGCTTCCGCGCTCAGCTAGCTGGCTGGAAAGTTGCCTATGTGCCTGAGGCCATAGTCTACCACGAGCAGGGCACCACTAGCGCTAAATTAAAAGATTTTACGGTTTATCAGGCTTTTAAGAACTTCCCGATTGTGGCTGTGAGGAACATCCCCAAAGGTCTCGGCCGCACCATTTGGCCGCGGTTTTTACTGGCTTACGCCGCTTTTTTTGCCAGTGCCATCAAGCGTGGTAAAGGCCTAGCTGCCCTTAAGGGAATTGGTAAATTCCTGACTTTACTTCCTAAAAAACTCCGCGAGCGGCGCCAGATTCAAGCCTCCCGCACTGTTAGCCTTGACTATATCGATTCACTACTGCTTCACGACTTACCGCCCGACCAAAAGAAGCTACTGGCGCTGCGCGCTAAATGGTGGAAACTGCGAGGTAGAGCGTGAAACGAATTGTCATCGACGCCCGGATCATAAACTCTACCACCGGCCGCTACGTTGAACGCTTGGTCGAACACTTACAAGCTATCGACACTGAAAATCACTACATTATTTTGGTACCCGAAAAAGATAAAGACTATTGGCAGCCAAAAGCGCCAAATTTTGAAGTACAAATTGCTAACTTCAAAAACTATAGCTTGGGCGAACAAATCGGTTTTGCCAAGCTCCTCTACCAGCTCAAGGCCGATCTAATCCATTTTTGCATGCCGCAGCAACCGCTGTTTTACTTTCGGCGCCATGTCACCACGGTGCACGACTTAATTTTGCTCCGGACATATAATTCAGATAAAAACTGGCTGGTGTTCCACCTAAAACAACTGGTGGGGCGGGTGGTATTTTTTGTGATAGGCCGCACCTCAAGGCACATTCTGGTGCCAACACAGTACACCAAGCAGGACTACCAAAGCTTCGCCAAAATTCCAGCCAGCAAAATTACCGTCACCTATGAAGCCAGCGACATCGCCACCACCAAAAAAACTGCCATTGATCTCCCCTTCAAGCAATTTTTACTGTATGTTGGCCAGCAAAGCGACTATAAAAACGTTCGCGGGTTAATTCAGGCGCACCAGGTGCTGCGGACACAAAAGCCAGAGCTCGGCCTGGTAATTGTGGGGGCACTAAACGAAGCTGCCCGCCGCAACAAGGCTTGGGTCGAACAGCATAACTTTCAGGGCGTGCATTTTACCGGCTTTGTCAGTAATGAGGAGCTTGCTTGGTTATATGGCCATTGCACCACCTATGTTTTCCCCTCGTTTATGGAAGGCTTTGGCCTGCCTGGGCTCGAAGCTATGGCTTTTGGCGCGCCGGTGGCCAGCAGTAACGCCACCTGCTTACCCGAAGTCTATGGCTCAGCCGCGCACTACTTTAACCCGCACAGCAGCCATGATATGGCCCAAAAAATTGCCGAAATTATCGATCAGCCCGAACTGCGCCAGGCACTAATTGCCGCCGGAAAACAGCAGGTACAGAAATATTCCTGGCACAAGATGGCCCAAGAGACGCATCAGGTCTATCTGCGCGCCCTCACCGATAAATAAGAAACTAATCTTCTTTGATAAAAATAACAATATGCCGGTCGCGGCCTTCGCCTTCGGAACGGGTTGAGACATCACCATACTCACTAACCGCGTGATGCACCACCCGGCGATCGGCGGCGTTCATTGGCGCTAACGGGAGCGGCTGTTTTGAATCGCGCACGGTTTTTACCCAGTCTTCTACTCGCTGAGCCAGACGATCGGCGCGTTGACGCTTATATTGTGCAACATCGATATTCACCCGATGCAAGGCCGCCTCTTTGTTACGCAGCGTTGTCGAAACCAGCAGCTGCATACTGCGCAAGGTTTCGCCGCGCTGGCCAATCAGGAAGCCGTTAAGATGGCTCGAGGGGACGCTTAATTCAATGACCTCATCGTCGTGCGTTGCCGTCACATCAACATTTAGCCCAAAAAACGATAAAATATCTTCTAAATACTTCTTGGCAAATACTACTGACGCTTCAGTGTCCATACTACCTCCGTTTACGTGATTTTGCGGTGGTCTTCTTCTTACTCTTTGCTACAACAGTCGCCTCAGTGGCGTTGGCTTCCCGGGTTTTTGCCGGCGTGGCTTTTTTGGCGACCGCCTTCTTTGGTGTGTTTTCTGCGCTATCGGCAATAGCTTCCATTTCGGTAACATCCTTTGAAAGCACCATATGCTGCTGAATAATTGCCACAAAGCTGGTGGCGGCATAGTATAGCACCAGCGCACCCGGCAGGTAGAGGGCCACAAAGAACAACAGAATCGGCAGCACCATAATCATCCGACCACTCATAATTGCCGTTACTTCCGACTGATCGACGTCTTTGCCGGCAGCGGAGTCTTTAAGAATTTCACGCAATTTCTTCTTCGAGCTCTGCTGCGGCAGCAACTGCTTCGATTGGATAAACTGCAAAACCGCTGCTACCACCGCTAAAATTACCAGCGGTACGTACACCGCGTTATTACCAATGGCGTGTTTAGTGAGGTCGATAAACCCAAGCAATGTTTCATTCAATTTTTCAGGATGAGCGATAATCGCCCCAATTGGGCCAAGTTTTTCAACGAAATCGTAGGCATAGGTGGCAATCTGCTGGCGCTCAACCGTAATAATCTGAATCACCCGAAACAGTGCAAAAAAGATTGGTAACTGGACAATTAATAGGCCAATTGAACTGAAGGGCTTAATGCCCCGCTCTTTATACAGCTCCATCATCATCTGAGCTTCAAGCGCCCGGTTGCCTTTGGCTTTTTGCTTGATCTTCTTCGTTTCGGGCTGTACTTGGCGCATCAACTTGGTTTGGTGCAGTTGCTTTTTAATCAGCGGCCACATCACCAAGCGCACCAGCACCGTAAAGATAATTAAGGCAATGCCAAGATCGTTACCTGGTGTAATGCTATAAATCGTCAGCAGCACATTGAAAATCGGCTGCACAATAAGCGTGTCGAAAATACTCATAATAAACTTTAGTGTTTACTCCTTATACTTCCCTACAGCATAGCAGATTTTGAGCGTCAGAGCGAGAGGATTAGTGCCAACAATTTATAGTTGACATATCGGACCATACGTGTTATTATGCCTGTCAGTACCCCTAGGATTAGCGTGCCGCTACCCTATGGGTTTGTTCATTTCGGATCGAGACAACGAGGAGTCAATGATGGCCACCAAGGGCGGCAGCACCGAGCCGAAGTCGGCGGAAGAGCACGCCAACGATCGTGAAACCGCGAAGAGCAAGAAGAGGCGCAAGGCTGGTCGCTTCAGCACCGGAAATCTGGTGCGTGACATCGAACAGGACAAGCGCAACGCTGTCTTTGACACGGCACTGGAATGCCTGGACATTTTCCCCGGACTCGACATCGAGGACGTCAAGGCACTGCTCGACGCCTACTGCAACATCTGGGACATCAGCCTGATCGAGCAGGTCGAACGGCGCTTCGACGAGGAGCACCTGCTGCACCTCCGGATGGCCTTCGCTTGGGCGCGCCTGCAGCCTGACCACTACGGGACCCGCATCGCGGCGTTCAAGATGGACTGGTTCCAGGAAGCAAAGCAGCTGGCCCACAAGATGGGCAGGCTGCGGTTCGAGAAGCAGAAGGCGGCAGCCCTCGAAGCAGCCAAGCGACGCGAGGCTGAAAAGAAGGAAGCCGCGCTCCGCCCGGTCTGTGACCGGGCCACCGAGCTCGCCGAGGCATGGGCAAGCACGCGGGCCGAGACCGACCCCACGGGTCAGTCCTGGCCGAAGTACGAACAGGCTGTCATCGAAGACGGCAACGCCCTGATCGAGCACTACCTCTTCGGAAACGAAGAGGAGGTCACCGAGCTGGAAGCTCGGCTGTCTGAGGACTTCACTAGCCACATCCGAAAGTTCGTGACGGTGGCAGTACTCGAGGCCAGGCTGATCATCCCGGCGCTGCCCCGCAACAACCAGTGGTACAGCGAAACGGTAACGAGCCAGGCCCGGCAGTTCATCCGGGATGAGAGGAGGCGTCAGCGCGCTGCGCAAGCCGCCAAGCCCCAGCTCGCCACCGTCTCCTGATCCACTCCGCCCTGTGGCACGAGTCGTCTACCTGACGCTCGTGTCACAGGGCACTTTTCGTTTTGACTATTTGTCAGACGTACCCTCTATCAAATTTATCTACAGTACTTATTGGCAAGTAGGAATAGTGTCCTAGAAATAAACTCTTAATAACTACACAATACCCGCCTGTTCCAAAAGCGATACCACCTGGACTTTTAATTCTGGCGCGGGCATAACCAGCGCCTCTGGCGAATACACCGTTAGGGCGATATCGTATGGCTCCTTAATGCGCGGCAGTTCCAAGCGAATAACTTCATAGATCCGTCGCCGCACCCGATTGCGCTTGACCGCCGATTTTATAACCTTCTTGCCAATAATTACCGCCACCCGCGGTCGTTTGCGGTGCGGATTTTTTGAATATTTTAAAGTCAGCGTCCGGTTGCGCTCGGTTTTGCCGTGTTTATATACATATCGTAAGCTGCCGTGGCCGTGGAATCGGTAAGGTTGGGATAACATAAATCACTTCTAATGATGGCATAAAGTCGAATAATTGCCTACCATGAAGCGTATGGCTACGCATCTCAAGGCGACACAAAATGCCGCCTAGAACACGCTGGCCTGCCTTACTGCAAAAATCAACAACCCATCAAAAGAGAGAAGCCCTAAGCCACGTGCGACAATGGTAGAATAGCTGCAACAAAAAACCGCCATCGGGCGGTGATTTGCTATCTTAGATGCTGATCTTTAGGCGATTCTTCAGCCGGCGGGCTTTCAGTACCATGCGACCAGCTTTAGTTGCCATACGTGCACGGAAGCCGTGAACACGTGCGCGTCGGCGCGAGTGTGGTTGGTGAGTTCTTTTTGGCATATCTTTCCTAGCTTACTGACCTGTCGGTGTTTTGGCAAGTCAAACTTGAATTAACTTTAGATTCATGCATTAGTATTGCAGACTTTTCCACATAATGCAAGGGGTTATCCACAGATTAACAGGGGTAGCACAAAAATGTGTATAACTCCCCCGTCTTTTATGATCTTTTCTACATCATGTTGCAGGTTGTGGAAAACTTTTGAGTTGCGTACAATTTTAAGGAGAACAGTTAGTTATTGACGAGGGTAGAAATCGGGGTATGCATTCCTTATGGCAGACAGTATTAGGCGAAATTGAACTCTCCGTATCACGGGGCACTTTTGTGACCTGGTTTAAAAACACGGAGCTGATTGAACATACCGAAGATGGCGAGATTGTGATTGGCGTCCCAAATATTTTTGCCAAACGACAATTTGAAGTGAAATTTAACGATCTTATCAGTGAAATCCTGCAAAAAAACAATATTGAAGCCCGGTCAATTAGCTACGAAATCCAAACCCAAAAAAAGAAGTCGCTCCAAACTGTAGCCACTGAAAAAGTCCAAAGCATCGCTGCTACCGCTCCAGCACGTCCAGCCGCCCCCAACGCCGGCAATGGGCTTAATCCACGCTACACTTTTGATTCGTATATTGTTGGCTCAAGCAACGACCTTGCGTATACTGCCTGCCAAGCGGTCGCCAAGCACCCGGGCGAAAAATACAACCCGATTTTTATTTATGGCGGCGTCGGCCTTGGTAAAACCCACCTAATTCAAGCGGTTGGCAACGAAATCGCCCGCCGCGACCCTGGCGCCCGAATTTTGTACGTCAGCACCGAAACCTTCGTCAATGAATTCCTTGAGTACATTCGCTTTAAAAAGAAGGGTTTTTCTGATCGCTACCGCAATATTGACGTGCTAATTATCGACGATATCCAGTTCATCGCCCGCAAGGAAAAAACCCAGGAAGAATTCTTCCACACCTTTAACGCCCTGCACCAAGCGAACAAGCAGATCATTATTAGTTCGGATAAGCCGCCAAAAAGCATCCCGACCCTTACCGAACGACTCCGCAGCCGCTTTGAATGGGGCATGTCGATTGATATCCAGATGCCCGACTTCGAAACCCGCTGCGCTATTCTGGAAACTAAAGCCTCAATGGCCAATATGGAGTTGCCGCGCGAAACAGTGGAATACTTAGCCAGCAACATCAAAACCAACATCCGCGAGCTCGAAGGCGCCCTCAACCAGCTGCTGGCCTTTTGTGAAATGCGCGGCATTACTCCTGACCTTCAAACCGCTGAAGGTTTGCTCGGTGACGTCCGCCAAACCCGGCCACACCACCTGACTGCCAAGCAGATCATCGAGCGCACCGCCAAGCACTTCCAGGTGGAACCGCGCGATATCATGAGCCCTAAGCGCGACAAACACATTGTGGTACCGCGCCAAATTGCCATGTATTTGCTTCGTAGCGAGCTACATTTAAGCTTTCCTAAAATTGCCGTCGAGCTTGGCCGCAAAGATCACACCACCGCGATTCATTCGGTAGAAAAAATTGAAAAAGCCATCAAGCTCGACTACCTCATTCGTGAGCAGGTGGCCGATATCCGTGAGAAATTGTATGTTTAAAACCTGTGAACAACTTGTGAAAAGGCCAGCGGAAAAGCCTGTGGGCGAGCTTGCACAGCTTTTCCAGAGCCAAGTACACCACCCTCGCCAAACTGCCGGTTTTCCTCATTTCAGCCATTACTCCACAACCTATACCCCGCTCCCACCCACAGCTCTATACACAACCAAAAATACCCGTTTCACCCTGTTTTCCGCCCCTTTTTCCGCACTTTCCACACTCCCTACTATGACTACTACGTATTTATATAAATTAGTAATACAATAATAGAAGAAGGCTAATGACCCATCATGAAACTGACCGTCACCCAGGAAAATCTTACTAAAGCACTCACTGCCGTGGGGCGGGTTGCCAGTGGCAAAACGCCCTTACCAATTTTGAATAACATTTTGCTGCGCACCGACAGCAACCGCTTAGTGGTAGCGGCCACCAATTTAGAAATCGCCATTACTGAGCATATTGGTGCCAAAATTGAACAAAACGGTGCCGTCACTGTACCGGCTCGCTTGATGACTGAATTTATTAGTAACCTACCAAAGGGCAATGTGGAACTTGTTGCTGACGGCGCGCACCTAAAAATAACCGCAGGTCGCTATAGCTCGATGATCCACGGCATGGAAGCGGATGAATTTCCCGAGCTTCCCACCATTTCTGAAGCGATTAGTTTTGACATTCCCCTCGAAACCTTTAAGCGCGCCGTTACCCAAACGGTACTAGCGGCTTCCGGGGATGCCACCCGGCCGATTCTTACCGGTGTCTACGCCCATACTTACGAAGGGCAGCTGTATTTTGTGGCCAGCGATGGCTATCGGCTGGCCGAGCGCCGGATTCAACCGGTAGCTGGCGAACTGGCGGCAATTATTCCGGCCAGCACCCTGCAAGATGTCCTGCGGGTGGCGCCAGAAAGTAGCGCCAGCGTGTCGTTGCTCTTCGATGATACCCAGGTGCGGTTCCGGATGAATGAAGTCGAGGTGACCAGCCGGCTGATTGACGGCACCTTCCTTGATTACCGCCAATTGATTCCGAAAACCACTGAGCACACCGTAGAACTCGAAAAAGCCGATTTCACCCGAATTACTAAAATCGCCAGCCTGTTTGCCCGCGAAAGCGGCGGCAGCGTGGTGGTAAAAACCGATAGCACCAAACAGGCCCTGTCGATGCACTCTATCGCCTCGCAGCTGGGCGAGAACACTTCAGAAGCCGCTGGTAAGGTGGTTGGCGACGGCGAAGTCACCCTTAATTCACGTTATCTGCTCGAAGCCTTAAACTGCATCGATAGCGCTGATGTGCGCTTTGCTTTTGGCGGCAAGCTGGCACCTTGCGTGTTAACGGCCATTTCGGACGACCCCGACTACCAGCACATTATTATGCCCATGAAGAGCTAAGATGTTTCGCCGGCTGCAGCTCTCGTATTTTCGGTCGTATACTGATGCCGCGGTCGATTTTTCCCCTGCTGTAACAATAATTAGTGGCCCAAACGGCAGCGGCAAAACCAATATCCTTGAGGCGCTGTACGTGCTCTCTCGCGGCAGCTCGTTTCGCGCTAGCGACAGCGAACTATTGCAATTTGGTGCCCAGTGGTGGCGACTGGCGGCAATCACTACTGAGGGTGATCGGAAAATCGCTTTTGACGCCCGCAAAGACACGAGCCGAAAACAGGTAGAAATTGAAGGCCATAAAAAACAGCGCTTGGCGGCCAGCCAAAGGTTACCGCTGGTATTATTTGAGCCCAATGATCTGCGGCTACTGACCGGTTCACCAGCCCGCCGCCGTGACTTTATTAACCTATCGATCGCCCAGCTCGAACCGCACTACGGTACCCAGCTCAATAAATACGAGCGAGCGCTCAAACAGCGCAACAATTTGCTAAAGGCCGAAACTATACGTGACGATGAACTGTTTGTCTGGAATATGTTGCTGGCCGAACTGGGCGCGGCAATTGTCACGGCGCGGCACCAGCATATTGCGCGGCTGGAGGCTCGGTTAACTGAGGTCTACCGCTCAATCGCTCAAAATAACGACACCATTACTATTAGCTACTCTCAAAGCCCGCAGAGCCATCCACAGCAGTATTTGCTTGATCGTCTGCACGCCCATGCCGAGCGCGACCGTTTATACGGCTTCACTAGCGTCGGCCCGCACCGAGATGATATCCTGTTCCAGTTTAACGGCTCACCGGCCACAGCCGTCGCCTCACGCGGCGAGACGCGTAGTATTGTACTGGCGTTGAAGTTGATTGAAATCGCTTTGGTAAAAGAATTACTTGGCAAAAAACCGCTGCTGCTGCTCGATGATGTTTTTAGCGAACTCGATAGCATCCGCCGAAAAGCCCTGGTGTCGGTTGGGCGAGATATCCAAACGGTTATCACCACCACCGACGCCGACATTAGCCAGGAATTCGGGCCGGAAGTCCGGCATATCACCTTGCCGCTTTAGTAGTCGAAAATAAGTCGTGGATTGTGTTTGAGTAATCCGTCGTTGCGTAGCCGCTGGGTGACGACATATTCCGCTCGCTGTACTTCGCTTGGTTCAGCGATCATGCGTCCGGTGCGGTGATCAGAAATCACGCTGACTGCCAGGCGGACGTAAATATGGCTATCGCTGTAGTCCATTAGTCGGATTGGCAGCGATCGATCGGCGTAGGGCAGCTTGTCTTCTAGGCGGGTAGCTGGCCGGGCTGTTTCTTCAATCATGTAGGTGTGGGTGGTGTCGCCCGAGCCGTTTCGGACATAGGTGTTAAAGAGGACTTGCGGCCCCATAGCCTGAACATTACCGAGGCGCAAGTTTTTGCTGGCAAATACCAGCCGGGTTTCGTGGGTGCCGGTGTCGTAGCGGTAGAGTTTGTCGCCGCGGACGTATACTAGGCTTTCGCCGTTATCGACGCTAGTGATATCGGGGCTTACTAATGTTGCTTTGACGCGGTCGCCATCGCGCTCCAAGCGGTAAAGTTTTTCATCGCTCACCGCGAACAACGTACCGTCTTTGATCATGAAAAGATTGTCGACCCCGGCGAGGCCATCTATAGGTAGGCTATAGCTTGGGTTTTTGTGCTGGCCAGCGGTGTCGAATACTTCAAGGGTAGGCAAAATTGCTTTTTCTTTATGCTCTGTTGCTTCGTGGCTGTCTGGTGGGTGTGAGGTCGGGCCAAAGTAACAAGCTATTTGACTGGTGTTCATAGAACAGAGTGATACATCAAAGCTTGGATTAATCTTTATTTTGCGCTGCAACTGAACTGTATTGGTGCCATTCTTAAGGTCGCCATAATAAAATAACTCCCCTCTTTGGCGGTTTAAGATAGCAAAGCCAGGGTGATCTTTGCTGGTTTTATTAGTAATAAGTAGTAGGTCACGCTCAGCGTCGTCGGGTGCATTTATTGGCAGGTGAGCGACAGTAGCCAGTGGTGCGCCAGGTTCGCGGTATTCTAAACTAAAATTGCCTGATTCGTCACTAAAAGTCAGATTACCGTCGCGGTAACGCACGAAATTGAACTGTTGCACGGGGCTGTCGTCGACTATACTCACCCGCCATGGCCCATTGTTTGGCCGGTTAAATTTAAGGACTCGTTGCAGGTTGGTGCAATTATAGCTAAAAACACCATAATTATTCACAATCTCACAGCCTGAGCCTTCGGCGCCAATTTTTTCTACGGACCGTTGTTTCTTAGGCTTCACCACGATATCTGTCGCGCCGAAAAGAGGCAAGCTTTTAATTGGGGTGACTGTTTCGGTGTCTTCACCAGTAGTGACGAGCTGTGCGGCGCCACGTGGCACTAAGCTGTAACCGAATAGTGTTGTAATAGCTTTTTCTTCGCCGCTTGTTTCAAGGGCTTTAGTGGTGAGCTTACTGGCTGTAATGCCTGTCTCGGGTTGCAAGGTAATGCGCACCAGCGCGTACTGGACAATTAACGATAATATAGTCAGCACAAAAACCACTAAAATTCCGGCAACAATCCAAAACTGCACCGATTTTCCAGCAATCGTAACTTTGCCATTATTATCAACTTGCATTATACCCTCACCTCGTTCGACTTTAATTCTTCGTACAGCTTATCAATCAATGGTACTAAGCGCTTATCTCGAGTTGACTCTCGGCCGTCTGGACTTTGATCTATATGAAGATGAGGAAGTGAGCCATCGCCCTTATCAGTACACCGCGGCTCGCCAATTTCTGCTATTTTTTGGCCAGCTTGAACAGTGTCACCTTCTTTTATGGTCACATTTTGTACGTGAATATACCAGTACTGTGCGTTATCCTCGCCAATAAGCTGGAAAATGTAACAACCTTGATGGCCACGATATACGGATAAATTCTCAATTTTCCCTTTATAAATTGCGATAACTGGCTTCCCTACGGTGGCCCCAGCATTGCCGCCCGGCGAGTCTTTGTGGAATAAGTCGAATGCAGGCGTTCCGTCATGGTGACAAATGCTTGAGCATGGCCAGCGATAGCCGTTCGAAATGTCTTCTTTTGGAATGCCGCCTACTGGGAATGCATAACCTTCAGCGTTAACATTGCCACCATCTCCACATGAAAGATTACTCGCACCACCATTTGGGCCACCCGCTTCATTTCGAGGATTAAGAGGGTCAACAAAGCGATTACCTTCTGCTAGGTACGCCTGTTTAAAGTCGCTGGCAATCAACCAAAAGCCCATTTTGACATAATCGGAGTTTTCATTACGCGGGAAGGTGTTCAGTGTTTGGCCATCAGGAGCGCCGCTGCCGTTATACTTGGCCATGAAGTACATCAGGCTAGCTTTATCGGGTGCCATGCTGCGGTAGAAGGGTAAGCTGCTGTAAGCCGTTTGCGGATCGCCTGTGTAGCCGGGTAGAATCGGCAAGCCCGCCGAGCCTTCTTGGTGCTTGAAGGCGGCAATAACGGCAATTTCAGGGTTGTTGCGATCGGCTAGAGTGTAGCCAGGCATCATACTCTGCCAAGTCGGTACAATAAACTGCCACGGGCCAGCAGCGCCGGCGTGTGACACACCCCAGTCTTTATCGTACGGTGGCCATTCGCGGTTTTCTACCCATAAGGTTGCGGCCACTAGTCGCGGGTCAACTTTCGGGAAGTCAGGGATATGCTTGGCGATCAAGCTACGCCACGGTTCGGGTACGTTGGCGATGCTTTCGGCACCCGGTCCGCCACCACTGCCTGGGCCGCAGACGCTGGACGATTTATCGTACCAGACGTTATTGGTTTCGGTGTAAAAGTCGGAGGTAGATTGTGCAAAAGCAATACTCTGCAACGACGGCGCTACCAGTGCGGCGCAGGCTACTGCAAGTAGACACTGTTTAATTCGTAAATAAAAGTATTTCATTACGGTGCGTTATTTCCTACGTCAATATGAAGGTGATTGCAAGTATCCTCAAAATAATTTATTCCAGAAGGTAGATTAATGGAACCCATACACTGTTTCTCGCCGATGCCGCCACCTTGTGGCAAGAACTTAGCGATATGCTCACTAAATTCTCTCGCGATATTCCCTGCCTGATTATTATTACGGATATCACTTAGCTCTATGCCATTTATAGCATTTAAGTCCACTGCCCTCCCGGTGTAATGCCGTGAAGAACTACCGTGATCGCCATTCGTGGTGTAGCCTATCCTAAATTTATAGCTTTGAGCAGCCTGTAATAGTGCGCGCATCATCGATGTGGACATAGGAGTCGTCGTTCCTATATGCTCCACTTTGGCAGGTTCGCCCTTCGCCGTCGCTTCAAATGAAGCCCGAGCCGCCGCTCCCTCAAAACTAATATTATTGAATTCAATATTCTTGTGCTCTAAAATCTGCTGTGCCAGCGACTTGGCATCACCGCTAATGTTGGTGCCGCCGCCTCCACCGCCACTGCTTGAGGCGCCAATGCCAAGCTTGTCTTCGGCGGCGTCTTTGCGGCTTTGGTCATCGTTTTCGTAGCCTAAGAATATGCGGAAGTACCGGTATTTCACCTCTTTGCTCAAGCAAATGCCAGAGCCTTTATCGGCAACATCGATCCCCGACCCGTCTTCGGTGACTGGCACATCAACCGAATCCATGCAGATTTCTTTAAATTCTTTTAGCTCGTCGTTGTGGGCGCCGGTATCGCCATTGACGTAGCGGTTATCAATCATCCATTTATCAACTGCGCCGGGGTTCCACTTCGGGTCGTCGGTTAATAGTTCGCCATCCGGGCCAGCGATGTTACCGCAAACCGCAGTGGTTGCGAGATTGAGCTTTTTGTTGGCTTCGTCGTGACACAAATCGCCGCGGTAGGGGTCAACTGCTTCTTGGGCGTACGCCGAACTGGTCAGCAGGCTTGGTACTGCGCCTAATCCGTTGCTCACGAGCCCGGCCCCCTGCCCGGCCAGGGCCATAAGGTTCGGGTTTTGGGTTAGGGTCGATAAGAACGGCGTTAAGGCCATCGCCATGCGGTTCGTGAAGCTCATGGGGTTTTCCCAATTAAGCACACCGGCTTCTTTAGCTTCTATCTCGCGAACGGCCGCAATAGTGCGCTGCTCGTCTTTGGTGGAAGCTTCAATCGCAGCTACTTCTTCATTAGTCAGGAACTTCATGCCGCTCGACTTTCCGACTTCCGCGCCGAGGCCTGCTAGTCCGGCGACCAAAGCATTACCGGCACCAAAACCGCCTTCGGGGTCTTTTTCAGGGTCAGGGGCGACGGTTCCGGCGAGTACTTGTATTAAGTACGGCGTCGCAAACTGAGCCACTAAGCCCATAGCGACACCTTTCGCAGCGCCAACAGCCGCCCCAAAGGCCACGCCGCCAACGCCGCCGGTAAGGATCGATGAAATAATACCCCCCATAATCAGCCCAATCTGCCCAATAGGCGAACCAACTGCCTTGCAGACCGACGGCGATACCTGGCCCATGTTCAAGAAACCGGCTAACCGGTCGAGCGCTTGGCGCATCCCGCCACCGACCGTGAAGCGTTGAATTGCTTCTTGATTTGGTACTTTGCCTTCGTTAATTAAGGTAACGGCCAAAGAATCCGACACCGTTTTGCCCTTCGATTCTGGCTTGGTGCTTTGGCGTAATAATATGCCAGCCAACACGCTCGCGCCCACCAAAGTGATGGCGTTAGCCTTCAGCTGGTCACCACCTACCAGGAATAGTGAGGCATACTGCATTAACTGAGCCGCTGCGTAAACCTTCATGGCCAGCGTGAGCGTACGGATCACCTGATACAGCGAACAATACGCATCAACCCCGGCCAGGGCACCGAGCAAAGCGCCTTTCGCCCCGCCCTTCACGCCGCTGGCAACGGTATTACCAAGCTTGGTGAGGGTTTCGCTATCGCCATTCAGCAGCCCAGATGGATCTGGCAATGAACCTGGCGGAACGCCACTTTCGACCGCCTCCTTGCTTAAAGCCTCGGCACTCGAAACCAGCTCGGCGCCAACTCCTTCAAGCTGATCAACATTGAGCCGCGGCTTCCCTTCTTGGTTATACTGACTTTCATCAATATTCGCCCGGCCAGCATCGGCGTTGCCTCGTGAGTAAAGATGCTGGCGAATTTTTTTAATCACGCCTTCGCGGTCTTTCTCTTCGCCAGTGACCCCGCGCCGATTGACCCCAAGTTTCCCGACCAGCTTCGACACCACCGATTTTGAACGCAAATTAAAGGACAGCGGCGTCATAACCTTGCCATAGCGCGATCGAAAACCGGGGTCGGTGCGGAAGGAGCTTTCAAAATTACCGCCATCAATCGTTTTCTGCTTCTTGGTGAACGGATCCTCAAAACTCATCGAGGTAACGAAAGTCTTTTGGGGGCTGCCGCGAGTTTCGGTTTTTACGTCAAAACCGGCGTTTTTTAATTTCTCGAGCTCTTTATCGGTGACACCTTGGTTGTGTCGGCAGCGCCATTTGTTGTCGGTACAGCCGTTTTTATCGCCAAAGTAGATCTGCTTCATCAGTTTGCTCGCCCGTCGGCCGACGCCAATTTCTTGGTATTTGGTCATCCAGCGGGTGCCCATTTCTTTTAAGTGCAAGAAAATACCGGCTGGCGCAAAAAAGACAAACAGATAGACTAAAATGGCGATAATTATGACGGCAACAGCGCCGATGCCCGTGCCTTTCTTGTGCTTTCGAAGAAAGGCTAAAGCCCGCCCCCACGGCCCGGCGGCCGATAAGGCGGCATTGGTGGCGGCATTTGCCATAGTATTAGCGGCAGCGCCGGCGCCAGTGCGTTCGCTTTTTGCGGCGCTATCAACGGTGGCAGCACCAGTCGCCGCGCCATTTTCTCGGTCACGGGCGGAGGTCCCGCCACCGCCAGCAGTACCGGGCGTCCGGTTAAATTCGTCCTGGGCCAGCCGCTCGGCTGGGTCAAGTTCGGCATCGGGTCGGTTAAGTGTGGCGTTTGGCATACCTGCTTATATCCCCGGTAAGGTTAGACGGTCCCTAAATAATCAGCCCCAAAATTTTGGTCGGTCGCAGTACTAGCGCCACGGCTCGGGCTGGTCGATACTAATCCGTGTTCGGTTTGGCTGGCGATAATTTGTAAATGTACGTGGTTTTGGCCGGCAAAGAACAACCCTTGGCCAACCGGGAAGTTTGCCAGGCGTTTCTTTTCTTCTTCGGTCAGTTTAAATACGTCCGATAATACATCCACTGCGCTCGACGATTGCTTTAACAGTAGCTGCATGCTCGAGTTGGCCACAATCGCCCGGCCCATTTTACTGCCCATAAAGTCTTCGACGTCTTGGGTGATGGTGGTCAGACCCAGCTGGTATTTCCGGGCTCGCTTTGCCAGGCTAAACAAGAAGTTCGCTGAGTCGTCGTATTTCATCAGCTGCCAGGCTTCATCGACAATTAGCATACGCTTTCGTTGTTCGGTACGGGTCTTGTTCCAGATGTGCGACAGCACGATGTACATCGCTACTGGCCGGAGTTCATCCTCGAGGTCGCGAATGTTAAACACCACCATATTGTTATTAATATCAATATTTGACGGTTGCGAAAAAATCCCCGCAAACGTACCGGTGGTGTATTTTCGCAGCCGCTGTGCCAACTGCGGACCAGAGCCGCCCATGTGCAGCAAGGTTTCGTACATGTCGTTGATGGTCGGGGCTGGTGAATGGTGGGTTAGCGGGTCGCTGGTGATGCCGGCCCGGGCGTAGGTGTCAATTAGCGCTTGGTCAAGATCGGCTTCTTCTGCCGGGCTTAAACCAGTTGTCAGGGTGCCATTAGCGGCGGTTTGGGCGCCACCCAGCATTAGTCGCAGCAGCCCATGGAGCGTCACCAAGTTTGCCCGCAAAGCGTCATCGGCATCATCGCTATCGATTACCTGCGGCAGGTCAAACGGGTTGATGCGGGTTTCAGAATTTAAGCTCAGGCGAACATAACTACCGCCCACCGCTTCGGATAGCTTTTGGTACTCGTTTTCCGGGTCAATAATAATAACATCGGTGCCGGTCATCATGCTGCGCAGCGCTTCCAGCTTCACTGCAAACGACTTACCAGCACCCGACTTCGCAAATACCACCATGTTGGCGTTTTCCAGGCTAAAGCGGTCAAAAATCACCAGGCCGTTGTTGTGCATGTTCACGCCGTACAAAATGCCTTTTTCTTGGGTTAAATCGGCACTAGTGAACGGAAAGCTGGTCGAAATCGCCCCAGTGTTCATATTGCGGCGAATCTGCAGCTGATCGGACATCTGTGGGAAGGTGCTGTTCATGCCCTGTTCTTGCTGGCTGGAAGCAACTTTACTAAAGACTAATTGCTGGCCAAGAATAGTTTCAATCTTGTGCTGCACAAAGTTCAGTTCGTCCAGGCTATCAGCGTACATCGTAATATACAGGCCATAGCGGAAGAAGCGCTCGGCGCCCACCTGTAGCTGGTTGCGCAGTTCTTCGGCGTCCTGGATGGCCGCTTCCAGCTGCGGGTCGCGCACTCGGCCTTTTTCGGCGTTGATATTCAGGCTGGCTTCCAGCTGGGTGACTTTTTTGCGCAGGTTATTTAACACCACCTGGCTTTCGACCGGGTAAATGAACATGCTAATATCGATCACCTCATCGATATTAATAATCGAACTCAACCAGCCGGTGTAAATTTGTCGCGGATAGGCATAAACATACAGTGTGCGGGCATAGCGCGTTCCTAGCCTGAAATAACTAGTGTTAATTTCAATACTACTTGGGGCAATTAGGTCGCGAAGGGTGGTAATGCCCTTTAAAAACTCCTGTTCGATCTCTTGCTGCTCGCGGGCGCGTTGTTGCGCGGCGATATCAATCGGATCTTTTTTCTTTTTTCCGCCAAACAAACCCATACTAGAACTCCCCTCCTAAGGTGTGCGGCCGTGGTGCTTCGCCATCGCCTTTTTGGACAAAAGTGCTGGTGAGGTTTTCAAAATCGCCAATTGGCTCGCGCACGGCTGTATCGGGGTTATACACGTTGTAATACAGCTCGCCAAGTTCCTTAGTACTCAGTTGCACCGAGCGAATACCAATCTGAAACAACCCGCTCAATACCGCATTCACGCGATTTTTAATTTCGTCTTGGGCTTTATCGTAGGTGGCTTGGTCGATCCGAACGGTGGTGCGCTGTTGGGGTACAAACAGGTTTGATAGTAGGTTCTTGCTGTTATTGACGGCGCTGCTAATATCTCCCGATGGATAGTACGGCACCACCACAAAGAAGCTTTTATCCATAATATTAGCTTCTTCAGACAGCGCGGCGATAAAATCGATGTAATCGTCCATTAATACCCCAAGGAGCATATTATCCTGCGAGCGCCGAATGTTCGACAGCCGCTCGATATACGGGCCAATATCTACCCGCTGCGAGCGGATAAAAATCTGCACCGGAAAGTACAATGAATTCAAGAAACTTTGGTAAGAATACTCGACCCCTTCGCGCTCGCGCGAGCTCATAAGGTCGAAGTTAATCGATTTACAAGCAATAACCGCCCGAAAACTGCCGTCATTCATCACCACCATGCCGTCGCGAATCTCGGAAATCAGCAGGGTATTTTGGGTACTATTAGGGTTGCGCTTGACTGGCGGTGCTGCATTTTGGGTATTAGAAGTAGGGGCCGGACCGGCTGGATTTTGTTGGGATGGTGACGATGGTTGCATGTAGTATGACCTCTGCTATTTCTGTTTAGAATCCTGCTTATCGCAAGGAAATAACGACCTCTTCCCCATTCTGCTTTTCTTGCAGACGGTGCGCCTCGTGGGCAATTGTGCTAATAGATAAGTCAGGATTAGTAGCTAACTTCATTATATCAGGCGATAGCTGTTCTTCGCTAGGGGGTGCGGCTGGTTGTGGTTGGCTTGGTGCAGCTGGTTCGGCGCTTTTTGGCGGCGCAGCGGGCGCGGTGCCGAGTGGCTGCACCACGTGCTGATGAATTGTCGGGTACGGGTTAAACTGCGGAATGGCGCCAGGTTCGTCGGCGGCCGGTGCTGGCGTGTTAGGCTGCTGGCTAGTTTGCGCTGGCGCGGCTTGCGTGGCGCCAGTTGTTTTGCCGGCAGTAAATTGGTCGTAAGGGTTACCCGGAACGGCTGGTTGCTGTTGGGCTTCCCGCGAGACCTGCTGCATCCGGGCGCGCATTTCTTCTTTGCGGGCGGCATCGCTCTGTTCAATCAAAGAATTAAACGACTGCGATACGCCGGCTGTTTCGTCCATCATGTCAGTGGCTTCTTCGGCTTCCAGGGCAATATCTTCCACCAGCGACGAATTGCCTGCCGCATCCCCTACCCCACGCGATGCCCAGCCGCGGGTGTCCATCAACTGCGCCAAGTACGACAACCGGTTAACGGCTTCGTTCTCGCTAATGCCTTTGGTGCGCTGTTCTTCAATCCGCCGCGGTGCAGTAATTTGCACTAGTGACATCGTGCCATCTGGGTCCCACATGCGTTTTTTTGGCTTCAAAAAGAATTGCACCAGTGCCGCCAGGTACGTTTCCATTGGCTGGTCCTTTTTAAGAGGTAGTGCCAGTGCACCAAAAGCAATAATCACCGGCAGCGGGATGGCTATTAAGAAAATTGAAATCTGGGCCAACCCCCAAGCAATCGCCCCAGCGATGACCGCAATAATAAGGTAAATAAACTGTCTGAAGCTAAACGGCCCCAGCAGCTTATCTTCTGCTTCAACATCTTGCGGAACTTTATAGACTGCCATACGTTACCTATTGCCCACCCGAAGCGCTTTTTGTGCGCGATGAGATATATTTCACTCTTTTTAGTGTAGAGGATTGTCGGGCAAAAAGCAAAATGCTGAATTAGTGCCTAAATATTAAATATATCTTAACTTTATAAGCAGACAACGACTTACATATGTTGATATCCAAACTTCTGTGGCCTCAAATTCCAAAGGGAAGAAGATAGCGATGGCTGCTTCTACATGAGGAACCGGCGGAAGTGCATGGACAAATGATGTCACTGAGAAAATTGCGGTACTACCTCCGGCGGCACCTTCTGGAAAAGTTACAAGCAGAGGTAAATGACCAAACGGCCTTGGCGTTTTCTTGTCACGCGGGCCTTATAGTAATCGTAGCACTGATTGTATAAACCCCGCGTCCCCATGCCCCGCTACTTGTCAAACTCTTTAGGAACAGTAACTTTAAGGTCGCTAGCTGATTTTTTGATCGCCCTGCGCGATTCCTGGGTAAGGGTAGTTTTAGCGTTCTTGTTAACTGAGAGTGCATCAAGTGCTCTTTCGAAGGCGGCCTTAGCAGCTGCCTGTTTGCCCGCATCTTTAATGCCACCTATATATGTACCAATTAACTCGATTTGATCTGGTTTTTGCGATAAGAGATATTGCTGACTCATATTTTCTCTAATCTTATTATTACGGATGTTCTGACCCTCCTTATCTGCTTCGTAATCTGTTTTTCCTTGCTGTCGACTATTTGCGTAAACTGCCGCATGATAGAACAGAGGTTGAGCTTCAGTGCGAATCTTGGAAGAGCTCCGGATTGCTTTGGCTGCGAGCAACCGATTCTCATTGCTCTCCTTAGTGCCTGATTGATTAAAAATCATTTGTAACTTATCAGACGCGCCGATTTCGCCTAACTGTTTCATTGCCGCAAGCTTTGCAAACTGATTATTTTTGTTCTTATCGTTTTTGATAAACTTGACCAGTTGTTCCTTGTCGTTCGTAATCCCAAGCTGCTCAAGCTGGTCTGTCGCCAGTTTGATCTCTTCTGCCTCAAATGTATTACCCATGCGTGATCGCAAATAACGTGCCCGTGCCTGTGAGCGTGGAGTCACTCCCCCAAGCGTCCCGGTACCAATACGCCGGCCAACATTAACCACCTTGCCAAATCCAGTGGCGCGGGGGTCGTAGTTTGAGGCAATTTCGCCTTTTCCAAGGTTTGTAGCATCTTGGCGTCGCTTACGGATATTATCAACCCAGCCCTTGCCTTTATTGTTAGTCCATACACCAAAGCGCTCGCCAATACCGCCTGCCACCCTTAAGACTATCGGCGTTGCGCCGGCTGGTGCGGCTAAGATAATTACTACCGCTATCGGGGTCACCCAGGTGCCGTCATCGGCGCCGCCAATGCCATAAACAGCTATAACTTTTGCGACAAAAATTGCGCCGTGGAAAAGCCCCGGCAGGATAATGCCGAGTAACAGCATTCCCCTCGATCCCTTCCACCACACTTTTGTAAAACCAGAAGTACCTGGGAATAGCACCCCTAAAAATGCCAAGGCAGAAGTGGCAACTGCGAGCGTTATTATCAAATGACGTATTACTATGACCACAAATCCGGTAGCAAAAGCACCAGTAACTGCCAGCAAAATGCCAAGCAGTGCCAGCCCAATCGCTGGACCAAGCGGAGTAAACATAAGTGCAATGATGGCGCCGGCAGCTACGCCATAAAATGCCCCCATGCCAATTTCCGCGCCAGTGCCCCACTCGTCTTTGTCGGGAATGGCCCTAATGCCTATATCAACAATTCCCGATATGCCCGAGCCAATTATATTGGTGACGTCAATCGCTGCGGCGCAAATAAAGTACGAGACATTCACTAGAATTGCTGCGGCAACTAATCGTGGGAGGATGGTTTTAATGCCATAACTTGAAAGCCCCATCGATGTCGCCTGCGAGAAAATAATAATCAAGAATGATAATACAAAGATAAAGTTTGCAATATTACGAATCAACGACCATACCACATACAGCGGGTCGTTAGGGTCGAACGATAGCGGCTTCAGCACCAATAAGTCTTCTATTATATCCACAATCACCCCATTGGCCGCTACCAGCCCCTGCACCAGTGGGCACAAAATCCAACCCAACAAGCCGCCCGAGCAGGCGGCATCGTCGGTGTTGTTACCGGTACCTGGGGCGGGTTCATCAACCTTGCCATCGCCATTTGGGTCGTTGGCCGGCGGCGGATTAGTTGAATTGTATATCGTTAACGGTGCTGAGCGGTCCATGCCAATATAGGCCGGGTTGCCTGGACCCGGGTCGTTGGTGGCTCGCTTGTTACACGAATCAATGTACTGTTGACGATCATCTGGATCGAGCTGAATACCTTCAATGTTGTCTTTGACCCCTGGGATAATGACGCCAATTGTGCCCACGTGCACAGTATTGCCGGCAATGCTCAGTGTTACCCAGTACCAACAGTCACTAAAGGGATACTTAACATTTGTGTTTTCGCCACCGACTTTATATAGAAAAGTTTTGGTGGAATATATAGTGTGCGGTCCGCGCCCGGGTGCCGGTTGAAAAGAGACAACATTGTCGCCATATACACCCCCGGTTCCGGTAATGGTGGTCGTTGGGCCTTTGCTTTCATTTTTATAGTACTTTTCACCGGCTGCATGGGCGATATCGCCACCGCCAAAGGTACTAAAAAGAAGTGTCGCTGCAAAAGCGACCACCGCACCCAAGAAATAGCGCCGTAAGCCTGTGAACATCTTACGCTTATTTTATATCAAGTTGAGATAAACGACAATTAGTCAAACAATAAATTATTGCTTTTAACTTTTCACTGCCCTCTTCCCGGCAGGCCGATAGATAAATTAGTGTTGCAATAGTATAAAGGGTGTTACATAATTAATCATAAAGATAATGAAAAATATGAAAAAAACACGCCTTAATTCATTGCTAACACCATTGTTTCTCGCTATTGCGTTAGCCGTGAGCGCAGTTACCAGCGTTATTCAAGCTCAACCAGCGGCGGCGGCACAGTGTGGGCCAATACAAACGGCTTTTGATTTCGGTTGCACAAACGTCGACCCAAATGCGGGCGATAGCCGTAATCCTATCTTTCATATAATAATTGTCGCCATTAACTTCATGGCGGTTGGGCTTGGCATAGTAGTGCTATTCTTTATTATTTGGGGTTCACTGATGTACGTTACCTCAAATGGCGAAGCTGCCAAGGCGCAAAAGGGCATTAGTTATATCACTAATGCCGTGCTGGCCTTGGTGCTATTTATGGCCATGTACGCTGTGGCTAACTTCCTCATTCCAGGAGGAATCTTTACCTAATAAGGATATTACAGACATGTTTAAAAGATTATTACTCCTCATTGGCCTCGCTGGCACGCTTCTCACTGGTACTGCTGTTTCACAAACAGTCAGCGCTGCACCACTTCCCGCTTCGCAAGTCGCCCAGATAAACAACCCCAGCTGTGCGCCAATCTTCCTTACCTTTCCGGTCTGGTACCGAGGGCTGCCTGGTGGTGACCAATGCAAGCCGCAGATAACAAAAATCAGCGATGTGTGGGTAATTGCCCTCAACGTCACAGAAATGCTATTGCAAGCGGTGGCTTACGCGGCGGTTGGTTATATTATCTGGGGTGGTATCCGCTACAGCATTAGTGCGGGTGATCCGGGCAAAATTACCGCTGCCAAGAATACCATTACTAATGCAGTGATCGGCTTTGTTATCGCCCTCTCATCAATTGGTATTGTTAATTTTGTTGCGGGGTTAATCTAATAGTATGGAAAAGCTTACTTACCTTGTCGCTCAGTTCACTATCCCGAGCAACCAAGTGAACGTGCCGCAAATTACCGCCGGCAACCTAGTTGAAGCCATCTTGCAAGGTACCTTCTTTATTGTTGGTATTATTGCGGTAATTATGATTATTATTGGCGGCTACCAGTACACTACCTCAAATGGCGATCCGGCGGGTGCAGCCCGAGCCCGCAAGACCATCATTTACGCCATCGTGGGCATGGTTATTTCGTTATTTGCCTTTGTGATTATGCAATTTATACGCGGAGTATTTTAGGAGGAGATTATGAAAAAATACTTAAAAAATCTAGGCTTTTCGCTGCTGGCGGTGGTGGGCGCAGTGCTCTTAATTGCTCCGCCCGCCTCGGCAATTGACCCCTTCGATCAAGCTTGCCAGTCAAATGCCCAATCGGCAATTTGCCGTTCGTCTAATGATTCACTGCCCTCACTCATCCAGAATATTATTAATGTCCTGATTTTCTTAATCGGTGCTATATCCGTCATTATGATCGTCATTGGTGGCTTGCGCTATACAACTTCTGGTGGCGATTCGAGTGCGGTAACCGGCGCCAAAAATACCATTCTTTATGCCATAATTGGCTTAGTAGTAGCTATTTCGGCCTATGGAATTGTAAACTTCGTGTTAGCAAATATTTAAAGGAGAAACTATGAAAAAACTTCGCGTTGTTATCGCTAGTATCGCAGTAATGATCGGGCTTATCGCCCCGCTGACGCCGCAATTAGCCTACGCTCAACAGCCAACTGACCCGAGAGGACAGGCGCAAAGTGGTGTGAACGCTATTGGCGGAGAAGGTCGGAATGATTTTCCGACTATTCTGCGCAACATCATAAATATTATGCTGTTCATTATTGGTGCTATCGCTGTACTGATGATTGTGATTGGTGGGTTGCGCTACGTAACCTCGGGCGGTGACTCTGCTTCGGTAACCGGCGCTAAAAACACTGTGCTGTACGCAGTGATTGGCTTAATCGTCGCCATTATGGCCTACGGCATCGTTAACTTCATTCTCGATTCAATTACATAAGAATTAGCACTATACTTTAGTAAAAATAATGATATAATTCCCATATAAGGAGAAGCAAATAATGCAAAAAACAATCAAAAAAGCATTACAAGCGTTGCTATTTGTGCCACTACTCGCTTTAGGTGCGAGCACAGTAGTTCCAGCGACTAATGTTGGTGCGCAAGCGGCTCAGCCGTGTGACCAAAACAATCTATCAATCGGTTCGGGTGCCTCTTGTGCCCGCGGTAACGACCAAGGCGAAGACCTATTTAGTGAAAGCGGCATCTTCCGCACCATCACTAACATCTTGCTCTTCTTGGTTGGTGCGATCTCGGTGATTATGTTGATTATCGGTGGTATTCGCTACGTAGTATCAAACGGTGACCAAAACGCTGTCACAAGCGCCAAGAACACCATCCTATACGCGATTATCGGTATCATTGTTGCCTTCCTAGCATACGCAGCCGTCAACTTTGTGACGACTCAGTTGGTACAAGGTAGCAACTAGTAGCTTTCTTACGCAACTACTAAAATCCGCCCCTCTCGGGCGGATTTTTAGTTGCCTTTAGTCCATCTAATAACAAAACTCCCCTGTTTAACCAAGGGAGTTTTGTTATTAGATGAATCTATCTTTACTGAATCTGAATCTTGCGGGCTTGTTCTTGCTTCACCTTCGTAAAGCTAATGGTCAGTACGCCGTCTTTTAGCACGGCTTCTACCTCTTCTTCCTTTACGGGTACGGGCAGTGCCAGGGTGCGGCTAAACTCGCCCCAGTAGCATTCTTGAATGTGCCACTGAGTTGCTTCGGTGTCGTCGCCGCTCGAAAGCGTGCCGCTGATGGTAAGGATGCCATCAGAAATACTCACATCAAGGTCTTGCTTGTTAACGCCGGCGGTCCGGGCTTTAATAACCAGCCGTTCGGCCGTTTCATAAACGTCAACTGCCAGCTGTCCTGGCATAGTAGCTGAGTCGTCTTCTTCCCACGCTGTATCTTCTGGTTGTTGTTGCACCGCTGCTGGTGCGTCGTTGTCGTCGTTTAAAAAAGCAGCCGCAAGTTCTTCTTCAATCAACAAATCATCATTTTGCTTATGTCCTCTCGCCATAGGTCTCCTCCACTTCAAATATAGGCTCAATTGACAGTTATCCTGGCTCTTAGTATAGCTGAAAAATACGATATAATGCAACAAATAGCACGTATTGAGGTAAAAAATACAATGTTTGAAACGTTTATTTCAGGATTTGCACCGCACCGCTGTTACAATTGCCGAAAAATTGGGTCGTTATTATGCCTAAGTTGTGAAGAAAACATCGATAGATATGTAAAAAATGACTGCATTTTGTGCGCAAAACCGGCAGCTAATGGCATTTGTGCGGCTTGCGCTAACGGAACAATTACCCAAATAATTGTCGTATCCGAACGCAAAGGCTCTATTAAGCAGCTGCTCAATGGCTACAAATTTCATCGTCAGCGCGCTGCCGGCATCCATTGCGCACGGCTTTTGGCTCGAACGCTTCCCCAACTTCCCACTAATAGTTATATTGTTCCCATCCCGACTGCTGCGCGACACATTAGGCAACGTGGCTACGACCACACACTTCTTATCGCCAAGCAACTCGGTGGATTATTGAATACTTCAGTTACTCCCCTTTTACAGCGCCACCACGATAAAACTCAAGTTGGCGCTTCAAAGGCAGAACGCTTAGTACAGGCCGCTAACGCCTTCTCTACCACCGCAACGCTCGACCCTAAAGCGCACTATATTCTTATCGACGACATCATCACGACCGGCGCTACTGTGCGCGCTGCGGCTCGGGTGCTCGCACAGGCCGGAGCGCGTACCATTACCATTGCCGCCGTTGCTCACCAAAACCTCGACGAATCGCCCGATCTCTGGTAGAATAAACCATGCCTGGAGAGGTGACCGAGCGGTTGAAGGTAACGGTCTTGAAAACCGTCGTGCCAGCAATGGTACCGTGGGTTCGAATCCCACTCTCTCCGCCAAGAAAAATAGATGACTTTTTCAGGTCATCTATTTTTCTTGTCCTCAAGATCAACTTGAGTCATAAAAGTTTATGTTTCGTACAATACCCTACTGCCTCCTCAAAGAATTTTCGTCCTCGGATAGCCTCAGATAGTTTCTTGAGGGGTATCCACGCGTAATCACTATGCTCCCAACTAAGTTTTACTTCCGGGGT
>DASPIB010000006.1 GCA_035629335.1 Verrucomicrobiia bacterium | reverse complement strand
CTCAAGGGAAACTAATAGATTCGATTTGAAGAGCAAGAGGGGGCCGCTATACCAACAGGTAAGGTAAGCGGAAATAAATTGGTAGTAACAAAAGGCAGATTCGCAAGCTCTTTAAAACTCAGGCAATGTGTAAAGACTTTTCGATAATGATGAGAAACTCCTCAGACCCGGAAAGGACCTCTTTTATAGAGAATCTCTTCCACCCGTGAACGCGTATCTTAGGAATAACAGAGCACGTAAAGCAATTCTTAACAAAATACAAATAACCCTTAAACTAACGTTAGCGCCCTGCGCTAAGCGACCAAAACAGTAACGCGTCAAACAGTAGTTAAGCCACAACAACAAAAATCAACCAATAAAGCTAAGCGAACACAACTAACAGGCTAAATACAGTACCAATGAAAACCCCGTGCAATTTCCTAAGCGTTCACAAGTGGATTCAACAATATCAGTAGATGCCTGGTTATGCATAAGATCTTGCGACTCACCAAAACAGATACTAATCAGTCAGAATAATGTAGTGCGTGAGCTTGGACTCTCCCGATATCTTTACAATATTCGATTAGCATACTCCGACATGTAAGGGAGCTACCCTTAGTGGAGTCCACACCGGATTTAACCTACCGAGGTGTGGTGTATGGTAGTCGGCTGCAGCCCGCGGAGGTGCAGTCAGTGTGTGCAGTAGTTCGTCCAAGTGGGAGGAGGATTTAGCCGGCACAAGCAGCTAAGACCTTCGTCAAGGCGTGGGAGGCGTAGTAGTAAGTGCGGTAACTCCTAGAGTAACTGTCCGCAGTCAGCCTCAGATTCCACTCCATCCCCCCATAGTGTCACCGGGTAGAAAGCGGTGAAAAAAGCGGAAATCTACGATGTTGGGTGACTTTTCAGGGTGATTTACCTTCAAATAGTATGGGAAATCACAACTGGCGGGGCAAATGCATGCGCGAACCGACAGATTAAGGGCGGCGAAAGCGTACACTTTTCAGGACTTAGAAAAATTAGCCCGAAGAACATAAGTAACACTTTCCCGAAGTCAGGGTAACCCAAACCAAGAATTATAGTTACCGAAAGTAGGGTAACTCTTGGCATAGAAATTCCGTAAAATGCGAGTCCTGTAACACTACCCCCTCGTTAGGGCGAAGCGTCCTCGCAAGCAGTCAGTAGAAGATTCCACTGTAAAATAAGGCAAGGGAAAACATACCCGAAGTAGGGTTTCTCCAAACCACCATCAATTCTCCCCCCAAGGTCATAAAACCCATTTTGAGAACCGATATCAAGTGTGGTCTTGCCAAAAGTAACAATTCAGTGAACAAGTCACGTCATTCCTTAAATTGAGCGGAAGCTGGTGTTTTAAGCCAGGGCAGCCTCAATTAAAGTCAGTAAACAAGTTAGTAGCTTCAACGGGCTCGAGTCCGAGTGCCTTCACAGTAGCAACAAGGATATACCGCCCTCCACTACCACTCTTCATCATTCTCCGTAACAACATTACCAAGAACGAAACAAGGGAAGCTTTTCTTGAGCGGAAGCTGGCACAAGTCCAGGGCAGACCTCAGGCAACCACATTAAGTTCTCTTTCTGTGATAAGACAGCTATTGGGACCTCATGTAGTGAGCGTCGCATAACTGTTGGTTGTCGTTCTGGGTGAGGTAACTTGGTCACACCCGTCGACAAGGATAAGTACGAGACTTATCCTAATGTTGCGTGGTTCGGAAGAACTGACACTTAAATGTCACGTAGGCTAGATCCGGAACGGATCGGTTGAGTTAATGGGAAGGTGTAACTCGGGATTCGGCGTCGGGATTTTCGCGGCGGAATTGTTCGAGGGCGAAAATCGGTTCGTCGTCCACTAATAAGTTGTCTAGTGGTTCCCAAGTCGCTTGGTCTTTTTCATATCCTTCCCAATCAACTAGGTATTCCAGGGCTTTTCGTCGCTTGTTCCAACGGCACTGGATGATTTTCCGGACGAAATAGGCGGGCTCGCCGCTATCGTCCTCTGGTTCCGGTGGTTGTTCCGCAGGAAAACGTTCGGATTGTCGATAAGGTTCCAGCTTGGAGACGTGGAAAACGTTGTGACATTTCCAAGCATGAGGAATCCGAATTCGATAGGCCTGGTTACCGATGGGTTCAATAACCTCGTAAGGACCAACTTTTCGGTGAGAAAGTTTGGCTGA
>DASPIB010000005.1 GCA_035629335.1 Verrucomicrobiia bacterium | reverse complement strand
CGGCATCGGCTGCCGAGTTACCGATTGCTCCGGGCCGGGCACTACTACTGCTTGCACGACCTGTGACGTCGCCAACAACTACTACTTGTTGAACGGCGTCTGCTACGCCTATGCCTCGATCCCCGATGGCTACGGGATCGTCACTCCAGGCCAACAAGCCTTACAAGCATGTGCTGATACAAACTGCGTAAAATGCGTGGCCGACCGCGCGAACTGTACCGAATGTAATGCATCACTTGGCTATGTTCTCGTTAACGGGAATTGCCACAAGCTTAGTATAATTACTACGGCTGTCCCTGTTAGACAGAATAAGGCTGACGTAGACCTGTCTTGGAGGCAAGAGATTTC
This sequence comes from Verrucomicrobiia bacterium, assembly GCA_035629335.1. Lineage (NCBI taxonomy): Bacteria > Pseudomonadati > Verrucomicrobiota > Verrucomicrobiia > Verrucomicrobiia bacterium. The sequence continues at coordinate 1,812 of DASPIB010000005.1, read as the reverse complement.
CGAAACTCCGATTCAGGTCAACAAGTCTAAAGTTTATAAGACCCTTATGGCGAACAAAATTAAATACGTTCTGACTGCGACGGACGGTTCTGATCTAGGCAGCTACAGCTTCGTAATGGAGAATTATGATGAATACGTAATTCTTGATTTTACATTGCCGAAAGGTCTACCTAAGGATCAGTACAATGTAACTCTAATTGGGTTCACCTTCAACATGACTGAAGACAGCGGAACATACCAAATACAGGTGATGAATGGCAGTACTGTATACTACAACAAGATGGCTGAAAACGATGCCAACCAGATAAATGCTGAATCATTGGCATCGACTTTGACTACAACCGTGGCAGCTCCTGACTCTGCAACGGGGCTAGCAGTGATGGGCACTCTGCTGGCCGCAGACCCAACGGGAACATTCTTTAGATTTACCAAGATACTCCAAATCGTAAACAAACTATATTTCATCAATATTAATTATGGAAAGAGACTAGAAGCTTTTCTCGCCAAGTCATCGATAGTGCACAACGATGAGTCGAAAGCCCAGCAGTTGGCCTACAACAGCATGTTATATAGAGGCAAGTTGACTAATAAAAAAGTAACTTTGAGTGGCATATCCATGCCTCTAATGATGTACAAAATAATCTTTTACGTGCTGTCATGGCTACTTAGAGGAGTCAAGCGACTTCTCCTAGACAACTGTATAATGGGCAAGGTCGGCATATACTTTTGCCACTATGCCAACAAGGTTCATCTCATTATATTCAACCTCGTCTTCATAGATTTCATCTGGTTAGCTCCCAGAACTTTAATGCATTCTAGGGGGCTTCCATACACAGTGTTCAACTCGACGATTTTCGTCATGTGTCTCATCGCGGCCGACCTCTGCCTAATCCTGGCTCATCTGCTCGATGACAGGATCTGGAGGAAGGCCCTCGAGCACTACACCAGCCTCCAGGAATTCAGTCCTCTTCCGGATCCGAGTTCCAAGGAGAAGAAAAACGATAGTAGCATGAACGCATTAAAGAAACCAGATCAACCCTCAGAACAAGATGGCCCGAATCAACCCCAAACGAAACAAATCAACTATAAACGAACATACTTTGAGATCGATTTCAACGTCCACCTGATGGACATGGCTACGAACACACTCAGCATGACTAAGGACGTTGTTGATTCGATGATAGTACGCTTGCTAGTTGCTCAGCACTGGTTGCTCACCTCGAGCCTCCAACTGACCATCTTGAGTACTCAATATGCTAACTGCTTTGGAATAACAATCATGCTCTCCATCGAGCTGAGCAAACTCTTTGCGACCATCTACGCGTACTTAAAGTATAAGTATCTAAAAAATATAATATGTTTATTGATGGAAGTCTCCCAAGCGATATGGCTGATGGTGTTCACCTACAATGCTCTCCTCATCAGCCCCAAAAGATTTGATGAGATAATTTTGGACTTCTATCAAGATGCTGGGATCTGGATAGTAATCGCTTCATGTGTTGCTGAGTATCTTCTGCTACTCACGTACATAGGGGTTGCTGCATATGATTTCTTTAAAAACAGAAAGATGATGAAGAAGATGAATGTCCAGCGGAGGACGTACGAGTTCCTCAAATTCGACGAAAGCCACCGGGATGTCGGTAACCGTTTGCATAACGCAGCTTCGGTGAGCAGACCCGCGATAAGTAACAAGATGCAAAAAGGTGTCATTCGTCCGACCCTCTTTGCCTTTTCGTCTGTTACTCCGTTGGACCCCGAATCTATGACCCATATGATGAACGCCACTGTTATGAAAAGAGCGGAGATCCAAGC
>DASPIB010000004.1 GCA_035629335.1 Verrucomicrobiia bacterium | reverse complement strand
GTGAATACGTCCATGTAGATACTCTGTTTAAAATCAAGTTAAAAATAGGCATTTTTCTGCTATTCAGCGATTGACGGAATTGCATAAAAACGCGTGTTATCGAATGGTTTATCATGCTTGAGCATGCCGTGAATCGCATGTAACAATTTACGCATGACCGCACAACAGGCTTGCAACGGTAATTTACCCATATCCAGGAGATGTTGGTAATACGCCTTAATATGGCGATCATGCTGCACAGCGCTCCAGACAGGCATATACAGGGCGGCGCGAATCTGGCTGTTACCGGCCTTGGATATACGCGTTTTTTTGTGGACACTCGTGCCGGAATCAAAAGCTCTTGGATCGAGCCCCGCAAACTTGACCCACTCACGGTGCGACATATCCGCAGGCAAAATCAGTAGTTCTCCCATGAGGGCAATCGCACTGGTATTGGCAATACCCTTAATGCTCGTGAACAAAACTAATGCTCGACTGAGTTCCGGATGTTTTTCGATCAATGCCAAGGCGCCAGCCGTTAACTGATCGATACGCTTATCTAATTGATCGATGGCTGCTTGTGCATCTTTTAGCACGGCTTTGGGTGTTTCAACTGTTGCGCTTAAGGCATGCAATTGATTCTTTGCTGCTGTTTTTTGATCGGTTAGTGCATTAATACGGCGTGAGAAACAACGTAAAGCGATCTTTTCATTCGAAGGACGGGACCAAGGCGCAAAATCCATCCGTTCGGCATACACCGCCAGAGTATTCGCGTCCACATCATCTGTTTTACTATTGTTCATCAACACTTTAGCAAAGTTATGAGAGACCTTGGGATTGATGACCATTACCTTGACGCCGGCATCATGGAGCGCAACGGCTAAATCGAAATGATAACTGCCGGTGGCTTCCATACACACGATAATGCCGGACAATTTGTTCAGTTTCTTGGCCATCCGGGCATGATCAGCTGGGGTATTGGAGAACTTCTGCGGATTGAAAGGTTTGCCATTTTTGCGCACCACCAAAACCAGTTCTTTAGATCCTACATCGACGCCAGCGAAGATACGGGTTTGTGTGTCAAGTGAAGCGCTGTTAATTTGTTGATCTGCCATGTTTAATTGTTATTCTGTGATAAGGAAAGTAAACTAGTCATTGGTTCCCGACCCTGCGTATGCACCTACCATCCTTGTGAATGCAGGCTCTAAGCCTCAGATACTCCGCGGTATAGGTGAATAGGGCGGGGGCCAATCTACATGACAGGCTCTGGTTTAATCCAGTCCTCAGGCTCAAGCGGCCTCCCAATGAACTCGGTAAAGCTTAAAGTATTTCCTGGCTAAAATTCATTTAAATTAATCATACAAGGCTCTA
>DASPIB010000003.1 GCA_035629335.1 Verrucomicrobiia bacterium | reverse complement strand
CCCAAAACCCCATTAAGAGGAAACATGGATTAAGAAGTGTAAATGAGTAGAATAAATTATAATTAAAACGAGAAATTTAATAAGGGAAGAGTAAATTGAAATTGCCAGTTAATGATATATTAGGGAATAAATCATAAACCGAGCATAACCCTTCGGGCTTTGCTGAAGTGTAGAGTGAAGTTGGATGGGAAGCAGCAGACATCTGTGCATTTGAAGGGGCAACTGATGTGGGGGCCATGGGTGCGTGCACAATGGTGGTGACTGGGAACGGGCGGCAGGTGTGGCAGGATTAGCCAAGGTACAGTTTCACTCCTAGAATAACCCATTTAGTAAGTCACGCTAGAAGTTGTTACTAAAATTAGCAACATGCAAACCCTTTAAAAGGCGCTGCTGAGAATGCAATTTCAATTTATCTCAACAAATGAAATACACTACTTTGGTCCTCGCCGCCTTCCTCGGAACTGCATGCGCAGCTCATGCTGGAAAGGTTTCCAAATTGCTTGCCCAAGTGAATCAAGACTCTACTGAAGACGACGAGTGCGGTGTTGCTCAAGCTCAAGCTCTCGCAGTCGATATTGATGAAGATGCATTCGAAGCTACTGTAGATGTTGACTGGTGCGATTGCTACTACGACTTGCCAGACCTCGGTAATGGAATCTCTGCCCAAACATCTCTCTTGGCCAGCATCAACGAAGTCACATCCCTCTAATCAACTCCCGATGTCTTACAAGACACATACTGCAACAGCAACTGCTGCTCATGCAACCAAGCCAACGCAGAAGAAAGAAAGAACGCTCAAAGACTGAGACACTTCTGCATTGAAGGTGATATCACTGTTACTGAAGATATTTCATTCCACGAATTAGGACAAGCCGTCGAAGCTTCAGAAGGTATCGCCACCAAGGATTCACATTGTATCCTCAATAATGTCGGAAATACAGATACTCCAGTTATTTGCCTCGTTAACACCAATGGATGCCCAGACGAAGAAGGTGGACTCTCATCTGGAGACCCATTCGTTAGACCTGCTTCAGAATGAGCCTGAATATTTATAGCTTGAAGTTATTCTTTACTACTTACATTCCTACAAACAATATTTCCATAAATTATTCTCTTTCTATATTCAATTTCATATTTGTTTAACTGTATTATGTACACATGGGGTTTTGGGGTTTTGGGG
>DASPIB010000002.1 GCA_035629335.1 Verrucomicrobiia bacterium | reverse complement strand
TTCCTTTTCCAGCAAGCGGCTTAATGACGTCGACAACGAACGCGCCTGAGCGCCGCTCAAGCCGATACTTTTACATTCGAGATAAGCCAATGGCTTATCGCTCCCGCCGAACAACATCGGCTTGCCGGAAGCCAGCTCGACCATGACATAGCGCTCCGACTTACCGGTCTCTTTGGCCATCAGTTGCGACATTTCAGCCAGTAATGGCGAAGATTTTTCATCGGTGATGGGCGTATTGGTATTGAGTTTTAAATAAGGCATCGCAAATTCCTCTTAAGATACGGTAAAAAATAACATCCCTAAATGTGTATGGGTTCCCACGGAGGACCGTGAGAACCAGGAAAAAAAGCAGTAGGATGGGTAGAGGCGAAGCGAAAACCCATCTTAGGGTGATAAAACGTTACGAACGGGTTTATAAAACCCGTCCGGCAAGTGACATCGGGAGCTTCGATAAAATCCCCGGCTGCCGAGTATCGGTGGCTTCGATAGTCGCGACGAAGGCGTCGCTCCCACAGAGGATTGCAAGCGCTGATAGGGGTAGGGAAGATTTCTCTCCCCTCCCTCCGAACCGTGCATGCGGTTCTCCCGCACACGGCTCTCCAGTCGGTGGTTTCCTCATCGGGACAAGCTGGTGAGCAATGGTGTTATTAATTGGTGAACCCCATTACTCCGCGTTACCACGTCAGCCCGCAAACTCGGTTTGATTCGTTACCTTCGGCTCCCTTCAACGGCTGAGCCTCTTTAAGCCTTTTACCTGAGGTTGGCTTAATGGCCGTGACACCGAACGCTACCTCGTTTCCACCTTCCTACCCTTCTTTCCTATGGCCGGTTTTGCTAGCCGGCTTTTACCATCTTTTCCCCTCTCGGTTTAGGCTCGTGTTTGTTTTCTCTGTTTCCGCCTGGTTTCCCAGCGGTGCCACACTGTCCTCGCCTTGCCTTGAGCTTCCTCGACTTACGGTAATATAAGGGTTCTGACTCCTGCCACGGTCACCTCCGTAACAGGTCTCCCCAGTTTCTTCACAATACCTTCTGAACATTCCACTCCCAACCACAAGGTAGGCCCATTTATCGTTTTATCTGCCACAACAACGTAAATGATGGTTTTCAGGCTTCGTCGACTCCCAGGGGACTCGCCGCCTTACCCCGCCGAATCGGATTCGCTTTACTGCGGACTGCTCTTTTGCCTCCAGTTGCTCTCCACCCCACCTCGCGGTGACGCAGTTACTTTCAGCTACGACGTTATGGCTTACGCCGACAGGGACTTACACCCTGCTGATTTTGTGCCCTCCTGGGCGCACTGGGAGCGACGCCTTCGTCGCGATTTTCGAAGCCATTGACTTTCAATACCCACTGATTTTTCCAACAGTACCGTTCCCAGGTATTCGACGAAATAAGTGTAATTCAACTACTACTCCCCCGGTCCTCGGAAATTAACACCGACCTTCTCTGTATAATTAACGCCTCTGCTTCCCAATCTATTATTAAGCTTTTTGGACATCAGCTTATAAGTCGTCAAACTGCTATTCCAATTTTCCCTGGATGATTGCGTCGTGTCGTTACCTTGCTTATTCGTCCAGTGAACAGCAATTGGCGGGTCATGATCCGGGGAAGCGTGCGCCAAAGGTACAATGGCTTTCCCGTTTAATTTTTGTGTATAACCTTCTGCCGATTCGTCCGCGGCTGAGCCTTCACTTAAAAACTTTGTCGAATCGTTTGGGTGTTTCAATGCCGGCAACTTGCTATTTTTTATGCTGCTACGACTTGACGATGAATCCGAATAAAATGTTGAACGTATATTATTTGAACCACGGACACCGGGTTTTAACACAAAAGTGGCGCCGCTCCCTTCCAAAATTACAAAATTCGATGGATGCGAAAAGCTGCTGCGCTCCCAGTCGACCCCTTCTTTACTGTAACTCAATAAACCGGCCGTGCCATCGGTTTTTGTGGTTGAAAAAGAAACGGCTTCTAATTGCCCATCCGCTCCTCGTTTAACAACGGATCTTGCAGCGCTTACTCGCTCGAATAAACCTGTTTTTAAATTCTTAATCCAGGAACCGACTGTGACTGGCTCAGAAACTCCTCCAGTTGGTACCTTCGCACCGCTAGGTACACCTAGATTTTGGTTGGTAACCGGATTAATCGTCATCTTAACCCACCACTGTCCGTCTCTTTCGTAAGGTTCTATTTGTTGCAAACCATAACGGACTTTAATAAAGTTCATAGCAGCCGTTAGTAACGGCTTAGTAATCCGACCTGTTAATTTTCGAGCGGCGGCGACAGCCGCATTCGCCGCCAACTTCAGGCGTTCATTAGGGTCTTTCGGAACGCCGGCTTGCAATAGCGCACTACCGGCCTTCTTCAGCATTTTCCCCAACCAAGCCACAATCTTATCCAATCCCTTATCGATCGGCTTGCGGATTTTATTGATGATACCGACGATTTTTTCAGGAATATTACCGAGGCCCGCGAATTTGGCCAGGAACGCCAACACCAAGGTCAAGGTATTCGCCATCGTTTGCTCGACTCGTTTGGCCGCGGCGGCGATTTGTCCGGCTGCGATC